>JBDRFQ010000204.1:0-21001 GCA_043818685.1 Candidatus Eiseniibacteriota bacterium | reverse complement strand
CCCTCGCGGTGGCGGCTCTCGCGATCGCGCCGGTGCGCGCGACCGTGCGGTCGCCGTCGAAAGCGACGGACCTCCTTGTGGAGCTCATCCATGAGCTGCCCGCCCATTCCTGCGCCGAGAGCAGCGGCTCGAGATACTGTGCCGAGGACCGCTGGGAGGCGACGGCGACCGATCCCGACACCGGTCCGGAGGGGGACCCAATCACGCTGACCTGGAGCTTCGTTCCGGACGGCACGGTCATCGACGGCATCGGGGAGGGCGATTTCTTCGCCGCGTTCGATTCGGCGTGGGGATCCGCCGCCTGGATGACCAAGATTCGGAACGCGTTTCAAAGGTGGGACGACGTCACGGGCGTCCGTTTCATCGAGGTGTCGGACGACGGGGCGCCTTTCCCCCAATCTCCAGGGATTCTCGGCGTTCGCGGAGATGTCCGGCTCGCCGGCGCTCCGATCGACGGTCCCGGCAACATATTCGCTCTCGCGTTCTATCCGGACGTCGGGGACATCGTCTTGGACACGGACGATACGGACTTCTACCGCATCCCCGCCGGCAATTTCGCGAACCTCAAGAACACCGTCGCCCGCGGTCTTGGACACGCGTTCGGCCTCGGCCGCTCGTTCCCCGTGGACTGCACGAAGCTCATGGAGGGCTTCTCGTGCGGGGGACTGTTCATCGGGCCCCAGGATGACGACATACGGGGCGCGCAGAGGCTCTACGGGGACATCCGCGAAAACAACGACACGGGAGGTTCCCCTTCCGACCTGGGCTCCGTGATCGGAACCGCCAACGTCGATACCGTTTCGATCGATCACGAGACCGACGCGGACTGGTACCGCTTCACCACGGCGACGGGCGCGGGCGCTCCGGCAGAAGAGGAATCGGTCGCCATTCGGGTCGAGCCGGTCGGATCGTGCTACTTCATCGGCTGTGAGCCGGAGACCGCGTCCTGGGTGTGGACCTGTACCGATTCGATCCTCGACCTGGATCTCTTCCTCTTCGACAGCACGGGGACCCTCTTGCTTGACAGCGCTTGCTCGGCGGGCATCGGGGCGGCCGATTCGATCTCGTACTTCCCGCTCCCCTACCACGGGGATTACTTGGTGAGGGTGCTCGGGAGGGCCGGCGGGGGAGATGATGTCCAACGATACACAATGACCATCCGGACGACGGTTGCAACGGGCATCGCCTCCCGCGAGACACCCGTGCCCGTGCTTGCCTCTCCGGGGCTGGTGGTCATGCCGAATCCCTTCAACCCGTCGACCACGATTCGCTGCGTTCTTCCAGGTCCGGGCCGCGCGGTCGTTGCCGTCTACGACACGGCAGGCCGGAGGGTGGCTCTCTTGGCGGACGCCTACCGCGAGGCCGGAGAGTTCACGCTCCTCTGGGACGGGACGACCTCCGCCGGCCGCGAGGCGGGCTCGGGGGTTTATTTCGCGCGTCTGGAGGCGCGCGCGGGGACGGCCATGCGCAAGATCGTGCTGCTTCAATAGGCTCGACCGGTTCCGCTTCGTCGCGAACATTCCGTCCGCGCTCGCCTTCTCGAGCTATTCCGTTTCCGCGGACAAGGGCGCCTTCGGGGCCCTGGCCGCTTCGGGGGCCGCTCCCGCCCTCGTGCTATCATGAAAGCGGGACCGCCCCGCGGTCTCCCGCGGTCCCGGCATCGTTGTCGGCGGCGAAGCGGACGGTTCTCATGGAGAGAGCGGAATGACGAGCGGCAAGAGAAGGAAAACGCGGAGGACCCTCTCGCCCACGGAAGTCGTCCTCGAGAGCATCTCCGACGGCGTGTTTACGGTCGACCAGGAGTGGCGCATCACTTCGTTCAACCGGGCGGCCGAGGAGATCACCGGGGTGGAGCGTTCCGATGCGATCGGGCGGCACTGCTCGGAGGTCTTTCGTTCCAGCATGTGCGGGCCCGATTGCGCGCTTCAGCAAACGCTGAAGACGGGGAAGGCGATCATCGGCAAGTCGGCGTATATCGTCAACGCCCGCGGCGACCGCGTTCCGATCAGCGTTTCCACCGCCGTGCTGCGGGACTCCGAAGGGCGCGTGGCCGGCGGGGCGGAGACCTTCCGAGATCTTTCAGAAGTCGACGCGCTCCGCCGGGAGCTGGAGGGACGATTCCGGGTCGGCGACCTCGCGAGCCGCAGCCCCCTGATGCAGCGGGTGTTCGAGGTGCTCCCCACGATCGCCGCGAGCTCGAGCACGGTCCTGATCTTGGGCCAGACGGGCACAGGCAAGGAGCTGATGGCGCGCACCATTCATGACCTGAGCCCGCGGAGAGACGGCCCGTTTGTCGCGGTCAGCTGCGGAGCCCTGCCGGACACGCTTCTCGAATCCGAGCTCTACGGGTACAAGAGGGGCGCGTTCACGGGCGCGAACAAAGACAAGCCGGGACGCTTCGCGCTCGCCAAGGGGGGGACGCTCTTCCTGGACGAAATCGGAGAGCTGAGCCCTGCCCTTCAGGTGAAGCTCCTGCGAGTGCTTCAGGAGAGAACCTATGAACCGCTGGGGGCAACCGGTTCCGAGACCGCGGACGTTCGAATCGTCGTCGCCACGAACAAGGACCTGGCGGAAGAGATGCAGAGAGGGGCGTTCCGAGAGGATCTGTACTACCGCGTGAACGTGATTCGCGTGGAGCTTCCGCCCCTTCGCCGGCGGAAGGAGGACATTCCGCTCCTGGCAGGGCAGTTCATCGAGCAGTTCAACCGGCTGCAGCGGAAGTCGGTCGAGGGGATCGCAGCGGAGGCGCTCTCGCTGCTCATGGCGCACGACTGGCCGGGCAACGTGCGCGAGCTGGAAAACGTCATCGAGCGGGCCTTCATTCTGTGCGGCGAGGGGTTCATCGAGATCGCGCACCTTCCTGAGAACCTCACCGCGCGGGGCGCGTCGGTCTCTTCCTCATCGGACATTCGGGCCGCGCATGATCTTGTTGACGCCCAAACCATCTGCGCCGCCCTGGAGCGGAATCGCAACAACCGATCGGCCGCGGCGAGAGAGCTCGGCATCCACAAGACCACACTCTTCCGCAGGATCAAGCGGCTGGGCATCCCCCTTCCCGAGCGGGACGGCCGCTCCGCCCGCAAAGAGTAGCACGAGCGCAACCTAGCGCGTGTTGTATAGTAGCCCAGGCGCCACCATGCGGGTCCCCATCGGGCTTGGCGAAGGAACCCTAACTCGCGACATGATAGGGCGTTAACCCCATTCCCCCTCCGGAGGGGCGTTTGGCGCGGAGAATGCTCTGTTCGCTTGGGCGAGGAGAAAGGACCGGCGCGATGAAGGCGGCATTCGCAACCTGGAACGACCGAATCGCGCCGGTCTTCGACGCGGCACGGCGGATCCACATTGTGGAGGTCGAGGGCGGCCGCGTCGTTCGCGAGAGCGAGGAGCTCTTGGCGGATGAGCTGCCGGTCCGGAAGGCGCTTCGGTTGGCGGAGCTGGGTGTTGAGACCTTGGTCTGCGGTGCGGTCTCCAGGCCTCTGCAGGAGATGATCGCCGCCAACGGAATCCGGGTGGTTCCTTTCGTGGCCGGCGACCTCCGCGCGCTCATCGGAGCTTGGCTTGCGGGCGGCTTCGATGGGTCCGCCTTCGCCATGCCGGGTTGCTGCGGGCGCGGTCGCCGCCGCCGAAGAGGAATCCGCGGCACGCACGGGGAGGATGAGTTCATGAACGGAAGAGAACGCGGCGGAATGGGACAGGGTGGCGGACGTGGCGAGGGAAGGGGTCAAGGCCGTGGTCGGGGCCGAGGCGGCCAAGGGGGCGGTGGGATGGGCGGCCCCTCCGCCGGCGGGCCCGGCGGTTCTTGCGTCTGCCCGCAATGCGGGCACAGGGAACCGCACGAACGGGGGGTGCCGTGCGCCGAGCGCAAGTGCCCGAAGTGCGGGATTGAGATGACAAGGGAGTGACCGACAAACAGGTAGTCTGGATTATGCGCGCATGATCCAGGCTGGAGAGGAGGAACCGACAATGCCGGGAGGAGACAGAACCGGTCCGATGGGAACGGGTGCGAGGACGGGGCGGGGAGCCGGCTTATGCGGAGGGTTCGGGATGCCGGGATACGCGAATCCGGATCCCGGACGCGATTTCGCGGTGGGCTTCGGTCGTGGGCGAGGTGTGTGGGGGCGCGGCTTCGGCGGCGGCGGACGCGGATGGCGGCATGGTTTTTTCGCCACCGGCCTGCCCGGCTGGATGCGGCACGGGTGGTACGCTGCCCCGGTCGGGTACCCGGGGCAGCACCCGAATCCAGACCCGAAGATGGAGAAGCAGGCGCTCGCGAGCCATGCCGACGCCCTACAGTCGGAGCTCGAGCTCGTCAGGAAGCGTCTCTCCGAGATCGAAACCGAAACCGGCGCGGAATGATCCTCGCGGGTTTCGGAGTTGCGGCCGCCGCGCCCGGACGTTCCCCACCGGGGCCGTTCGGGCCGTTCCGACCGACAAGGAGGAGAAAGACCGGTGAAGATCGCGTTCTCATCATCAGGGGATGATCTGAGCGCTCCCCTGGACAGGCGCTTCGGCCGCGCGCCGAGGTTCCTCATCTACGACCTGGAAAGCGAGAGCTACGAGGTGCTCGACAACCGCCGGAACCTGAACGCGGCCCAAGGAGCCGGCGTTCAATCGGCGGAAACGGTGGCGCGGTCGGGGGCGAAGGGTCTCGTGACCGGCCATTGCGGTCCGAAGGCCTTCCGCGTTCTCTCGGCGGCCGGGATCAGAGTGTACAACAGCGATGCGCCCACCGTGGCCGCGGCCCTCGATCTGTATCGCTCCGGGAAACTCACCGAGGCGCGATCCGAGGACGTCGAAGGGCATTGGGCATGAGGACGGAATTGGGAGCAGGGGCCGGAGACCTCTCGTGATTCTCGCGGTCGCTTCGGGGAAGGGCGGCACGGGCAAGACGACCGTTTCCGTGAATCTCGCCCGCGTGTTCGGTTCGACGGTGCGGCTCCTGGACTGCGACGTGGAGGAGCCGAACGCCCATCTCTTCCTGCGCGGTGAAGCGGACGGAGAAGAGATCGTCGGCATTCCGGTTCCCCATGTCGATGAAGCGCTCTGCGACGGGTGCGGGGAGTGCGGCAGGTTCTGCGAGTACCATGCGATCGTCTCGTTCGGGACCGCGCCTCTCGTGTTTCCCGAGCTGTGTCACGGGTGCGGCGGATGCGCGATGGTCTGCCCGAAAGATGCCGTTCGCGAGGTCGACAGGCGCATCGGCGTCGTGCGCACGGTTCGCTCGGACAACATCACGCTGATCCAAGGGCTGCTTGACGTCGGCGCCCCGATGGCCCCGCCGCTCATTCGCGCGGTGAAGACACGTCTACGAAACGGCGGGCCCGCGATCCTGGACGCGCCTCCCGGAACCTCCTGCCCGGCGATCGCGACGATTCGGGACGCGGGCTTCGTCGTTCTCGTGACCGAGCCGACTCCCTTCGGTCTCCATGATCTCCGGCTCGCCGTGGAGATGGCGAGGGCGCTCGCGATCCCCTTCGGCGTGGTGGTCAATCGAGCGGGGATCGGCGACGGACGCGTCCATGCCTACTGCGCGGAAGAGGGGATCTCTGTGCTGCTGGAAATCCCGGATGACCGGCGGATTGCCGAAGCGTACTCCAGGGGAGAACTGATCGTGGAAGCGCTCCCGGAGTACAGAGGGCTTTTCGAAAGCCTCCTCGAGAGAATCATGCCGGCGCGTCGAAATCACCTGCCGGGACAGGCGGACATCTTCGGGGAGGGCGGACAACACGCCGCGCGCGCCGCTGGCGAACGGAGGACCTACACCGTGAAGGATCCGGAACACCCTTCGACTCGACGACACGAGGAATGAGACGCGAGGGGATGAAGGAACTGGTTGTCGTCAGCGGGAAGGGCGGAACGGGCAAGACCAGCCTGACCGCGGCGTTCGCCGTGTTGGCCGGTCGGTCGGTGATCGCCGACTGCGACGTGGACGCCGCGGATCTCCACCTCGTTCTCTCCCCGCGAATCGAGGAGCGCCGCGAGTTCCGCAGCGGCCGCGTGGCTTTCGTTCGCGAGGAGGAGTGCAACGGCTGCGGCGAGTGTCTCGCTCGCTGCCGGTTCGGCGCGGTTCGAACGAACGGGCGGTCCGGCGCCGAGGAGCGCGTCTCCATCGATCCGGTCTCCTGCGAGGGGTGCGGCGTCTGCGTCCGGTTCTGTCCGGAAAGGGCGATCGACTTCCCGGAGCGTCTCTCGGGCGAGTGGATGATCTCGGAAACCCGCCGCGGTCCCATGGTCCACGCCCGGCTGGGGGTCGCCGCGCAAAACTCCGGAAAGCTCGTTTCGACAGTTCGCCGGGAAGCCCGCCGGATTGCCGAGGAGAACGGTCTTTCCTTGATCCTTGTGGACGGTCCCCCGGGAATCGGCTGTCCGGTTATCGCCTCGGTGACGGGGGCCTCGCTCGTGCTGATCGTGACGGAGCCGACGGTGTCGGGCGAGCACGATCTGGACCGGGTCCTCTCCCTGGCGAGACACTTCGAAATTCCGGCGGCGGTTTGCGTGAACAAGTGGGATCTCAATCCCGAGGTGTCGGACCGAATCGAGGAGAGCGCGCGGCGGGCCGGCGCGCGGGTCGCTGGCCGCGTTCGCTACGACCTCTCTTTCGTTCGGGCGCAGCTGCAGGAGCGGGCGGTCGTGGAGATCGAGGCGCCGTGCGCCGAGGACGTGCGGCTCGTGTGGAGCCGAATCGCTCCGTAGGGAGGATACGGCCGGATACTTCGTGCCGGTGAATCCGGTTCTGCGGGATGCCGCAGGCGGTGAAGAAGGTGAGCGGCGGACGGAACAAGGAGAGCGAACAGATGCGAATCGCGATTCCCCTGGCGGACGGAGGGCTGGCGGCGCACTTCGGCCACTGCGAGTGCTTCGCCCTCATCGATGTGGACCTCGCGGAGAAGAAGATCGTGAGGCGCGAGGATGTCGAGGCGCCCCCGCATCAGCCGGGACTCTTGCCTTCTTGGTTGGCGGAGCGCGGTGCGGACCTGATCATAGCTGGAGGCATGGGGCGGCGCGCCCGGGACCTTTTCGCCGGGCAGGAGATCGAGGTGGTGGTGGGGGCTCCGGCCGCTCCGCCCGAGAGGCTGGTGTCCGATTATCTGGCGGGGACTCTTCGGGCGGGCGAGAACATCTGTGACCACTGAGAAGGCCGCGAACGTCAGCCGGAGAAACGGCCACGATTGGTGCCTGCTGTGCGGGGCGAGAAACCCCTGGTCCCTGAACCTCTCTTTCCGCGCGGACGGCGAGGGCGCCGTGAACACGGAATTCAGCCCGCACCCGAGGCTTCAGGGCTATCAAGGGGTCCTCCACGGCGGCGTCATCTCGGCTCTGCTCGACTCGGCGATGACCCACTGTCTCTTCCACCGCGGGGTGCGCGCCGTTACCGGCGACCTTCGAGTTCGGTTCCTCCGGCCCGCCTCCTGCCGGGGTCCGCTGCGCCTGACGGCACGGGTGTTGTCCTCCACGCCCCGCCTCTACCGGCTCAGGGCGGAGCTGAGCGACGATAAGGGGATCCTGGCGTGGGGGGAGGCGAAGTTCCTCCGGCGCCGGGAATGAGAAGCAGGAGCAAGGACCGATCGGGTTGCGCCGGTCTCCGGCCGGCGCGCTATTTCAGATACTTGTAGTAACCCGCCTCCGTCGAGAGGATCAGGAAGCTCTCCTGGTCCATCGTGTTCCCATAGGTCTCCATCGTCTTGAGAAACTGGTAGAAGTCCCTCGAGTCGGCGGAGCGGTTGTACGCGCGGGCGTAGATCCCGGTCGCCTCGGCCTCCGCCCTCCCCCGGATCTCCTGCGCGGTCCTGTAGGCTTCCGACTGGATCCGCTTCAGCTCCCGCTCCTTCTCCCCGCGGATCCGGGCGGCCTCGCCCTCTCCCTCCGAGCGGAATCGATCGGCGATCCGGCGCCGCTCGGCGATCATCCGCTCGTAGACCTTCTGCTGGACCTCTTCCACGTAGTTGATCCGCTTGAACTGCAGGTCGAGAATCTCGATGCCGAGATCGGAGGTCCTCGTTTGCGCCTTCTCGAGGACCTCGCCGCGGATGTTCTCCCTTCCCACGCTGATCGAGTCGAGGGGGGCGTCCAAATCGATCTCCAGCTGTACCCGAAGAGGTTCCCGATTCGTGCTCCGAACCACCTCGACCAGATCGTACTTGGCGATCGCGTTCCGGGTTTCGCCGTCCAGGATGTCGTCGAGGCGGGTCTGCGCTCCGCGCTCGTCGCGGAGGCGCTGGAAATAGAGCAGGGGATCGGTGATCCGCCACCGGGCGTACGTGTCGACCCAGATGAAACGCTTGTCCTTGGTGGGGAGCTGGTTGGCGTCTCCGTCCCATTCGAGAAACCGCTTCTCGAAGCGATGGACTCTCCGGATGAAGGGGACCTTGACCTTGAGCCCCGGTGTGTCGATCGGATCGCCGACCGGCTTGCCGAACTGCGTGATGATCGCCTGCTCGGATTCCTGAAGCTGATAGAACGTTCCGCCCAAGAGAAAGATGATTGCGACAATCGCGATGCCGACGAGGATCTTCATTTCGCTTCTCCTCCCTGCGGCGGGGCACCCGTGCTCAGATTGAGGAGAGGCAAGATGCCCCTCAGCTCGTTGTCGACGATGATCTTCCGCTGAACCCGAGGCAGAATCGAGTTCATCGTTTCGAGGTAGATCCGCTGCCGGGTGATCTCGGGCGCGCTGCGGTAGGCGTCGTAGGCGGCCGTGAAATGGGTTGCGTCCCCCTCGGCACGATTCACGCGATCCAACTTGTATCCCTCGGCCTGCTGGATGATCTGCTGCGCCTCTCCCTTGGCGCGCGGGATGACCTTGTTGTACTCGCTCTGCGCCTCGTTGATGAGCTTCTCCCGCTCCTGCTGTGCCTCGTTCACCTCGTTGAAGGACGGTTTGACCGCGTCGGGCGGGTTGACGTCCTGGAGGACCACCTGGTCGACCACGATTCCCGTTTCGTACTGATCGCAGAGCGCTTGGAGCTGCAGCTGGATCTCCAGGGCGACCTCCGCCCTGCCCACGGTCAGGACCTCGTTCACGGTCCGGTTGCCGACGATCTTCCTGGTGACCGCCTCGCTCATGCTGCGAAAGGTGTCGCTGACATTGCGAACCCGGAACAGGTACCTGAACGGATCTCTGATGCGGTACTGAACGACCCACTCCACCAGGGCGGCGTTCAGGTCGCCTGTGAGCATGTTCGCTTCGCCGGAGTGTTCCTGGGTCGTGAACTCGCTTCGGACTCCCGCCCGCACGGTGCGAAACCCGAATTCATGTTTCAGCTGGCGCTGGACTGGGACCTTGATCGCCCTCTCGATCCCGAACGGCAGCTTGAGATGCAGTCCCGGATCGGCGCTCCGGACGTACTTTCCGAAGAGAAGCACGAGACCGACCTCTTCCGGTTCGATCGTGTAGACGCTCGAGAGCGCTGCGATGACGACCACGAGAGCGATCGCGACCCGCCCGACCGTTCTCCCGGAGACGTTCGGTATCCGCACTCTCGGAAGGCCGATCGGCTCATTCGGATCGAACTGATTCATGATGGTAACCCTCCTGTCTCCAGAGTAATCTCTTCACCCTCCTCCGGCACCATACCATACCATGGCCCGCGGGGCGGAGTACTCCGGAAGGCGCGCGAGCATCTCCTCACGGATCGGAGAGACCTTCACCGGGCCGCAGGGGCCGGGCCAGGCGCGGAAGGAGTCGAATGCCGGACGGTCTCCGCATTCGAAGCCACGGGCCTTGTGGAAGACGCCGAAGAGGATCACGGTCTTCGCCCGGATGTGCGGAAGAAGGAGGGCGTAGTTGCGCGCCGCGTACGTGTGGTCGTCGTGCGGACAGATGCCGGCGATGAGGGGCGTGTCTTCCGTCCAGCCGTGCTCGCGGCGGAGCTTCTCGGCGCGGGGAGCCGCGAGGGAACGGCCAAGGGAGAGCACCTGGTTCATCTGAGCGGCGGCTATCGCGCAGCCGACCACGTCCATCTGGCCTCGCCGGCCGTCTTCCGGATGAATACCGACCTCGGCCGGCAGCTTCTTCACCGCCGATTCTCCTTCGGCGGCCGGCAACGGAAGCGTGAGGGGGGCGAAGACGATGGATTCCGCGCCCTCCTTGCGGTAGTCTCCGAGCCATGAGGCAGACGATCGCGGTGATCGGCGACGGGGCGATGGGGACGGTTTCCGCGCTGCTCCTCGCCGAAAACGGACACGATGTGCGAATCTGGTCCGCCTTCCCGGAGCAGGCGGCGGAGACGGACGCAAAACGCGAAAACGTGCGTTTTCTGCCGGGCTTCCCGCTCCCGGAGAACGTGCGGGTGACCGGGAAGGACGAGGAGGCGTTCCAGGGGGCGAACATCGCGCTGTCGGCGGTGCCGACTCAGTTCATCCGCGCCGTATGGGGCCGGCTCGCCGGCCGCTTCCCCGCGGGCGTGCCGGTCTTCTCCGTGTCGAAGGGGATCGAGAACAAGACGCTTCTCCGGCCGAGCCAGGTCCTTCGGGAGGTGCTCGAGTGTCAGGAAAGGGATGTCGCGGTTCTCTCCGGGCCTTCGATCGCGCCGGAGATCGCGGCGCATCAGCCGGCGACGGTCGCGGTGGCGGCGGCGGACCCGGCGCTTGCGGAGCGCATTCAAACGCTGATCGCTCGCCCGTACTTCCGCGTGTACACGAATCCGGACCTGGACGGCGTGGAGCTTGCCGGCGCGACGAAGAACGTCATCGCGATCGCGGCGGGCATCCTGGACGGGATGGGGAGTGGGTGCAACGCCAAGGCCGCGCTCCTCACACGCGGTCTCGCCGAGATTAGCCGCCTGGGAGAAGCGCTCGGCGCCCGGCCCGCCACCTTCGCCGGGCTGGCCGGCGTCGGCGATCTGGTCACGACATGCATCTCCCCGGTGGGCCGCAATCGTTCCTTCGGAGAAGCGGTCGGCAGGGGTCTCACGGTTAAAGAGGCGCTGGCCGCGACCCGATCCGTCGTCGAGGGGGTGGCCACGACCGAGAGCGTGATCGCCCTGGCCGGCCGCGCCCGCGTCGAGATGCCGATCACCGAGGCGGTCGACCGCATCCTCTTCCAGGGCGTTTCCCCCGCCGAGGCGATCCGCGAGTTGATGAGCCGCCCCCCGAAGGCCGAGAGCTGACCGGGCGTTCCCTTGTCGCCTCCGACGGTCCCGGGCGGGGGCTCGCCCGGAGTCGATTCCTGCGCTATTATGATAATGAAGGGACGGCCATCAACAGGCTGAGGAGAGGGTTCCCGTCGTGAAGGACCATTCGACGATCGGCCTGCTCTTGCTCGCGGGCTTCTTCGCGTTCGGCGGAGGGTGCGCCGGAGACGGCGAGCCCCCCGCGCCGGGGGGGCCCGGAGGAGGCGACCCGGCCGGCCAGGACTCGACTCTTCCGCCGGGCGCCGGCATGGCGGCGGAGACCTGCGAGAAGAACGCCACCATCAGGATCGGCGCCTACGCGGTGACGAACAACATGCACGGGGAGTTTCGTTTGGCGGCGGGGGACACGTACGAGCAGTGCGTCGCAATCGACAGCGCGGGGTTTCCGGTCACGTGGCGATGGGCGGTCGACACGGACGAGCCCTACGTGAAGGGCTTCCCGCAAATCGCCTTCGGCATCAACCCCTGGACGCAGGTGGCGACCACCAAGCAGCTCCCCGCGCGGGTCGGGGATCTAACGGCCCTCCTCGTCACGCACAAGGCCAGCGTTCAGGCGAGCGGCGTCTACAATCTCGCGTTCGACCTTTGGGTGACCGAGGACGATACTCCGACCCAGCACGAACGGACCAACGAGATCATGGTTTGGCTGGACGGAAACACGCCCGTCGGAAACGGAAAGGTCGGCCCGGTCACGATCGGCGGGGAGCTCTATGACTTCTACGAGCAGCAGCCCTACGAAGGCCCGTTGCTCCTCCTCTTCGTCGCGCACCGCCATCGCCCCAGCGGCGAGACGGATCTCTTGGAGTTTCTGCATTATCTCGAGGCGAACGGATACCTCTCGCCGGACCATTACGTGTCGATCGTCGAGCTCGGAACGGAGATGTGGCACGGGGAGGGAACGGCGACGGTGACGGAGTACTCCGTTCTTCTAGAGACCGAGTAGACCGCTCTCAACTTCTCAGCGGTTTTCCCGAACGTAGGGCGGCTCGCCGGCGCTCCCCATGCCCGGTCCGAGGATCGCCGCGTTCTGAATCAGCCGCCTCGTGCCGAGCCAGTAGCCGCGAAAAACCGGGTCGTCGGCGAAGAGAATCAGCTGTCCATTTCCGATCGGCTCTCTCGTCAGGTAGGCGGTGCGTTCCCATCTTCCGGCCGCTTCGGGCCAGAGGAGCCCGGAGAGGTGCAGGCTGTCCGACTCGGCGAAGCGCCCGGCGATCGAGACCGGGTCGCGCGCCAAGTAGGCGAAGGACGTGGAGACGGGGACGGGGATCCTATCGGGCATTCCAAAGGCGAGCCAGTGGCGCGGGTTCAGATCGACGCGGAGGATCGCCCCTCTCGGGCGGAACCGCCTCAGCCTCTCGTCGATTCTCTCCAAGGCGTCGAGGTCCGGTTTCGGTTCCTCGGCGGTCTCCGGCGCGGCGGCGGGGGAGGCGCCCGCCTCGGGGACGCGTGCGCGCCTCTCCGCTCCCCCGGCGAAGGGGACGGCCCCCGGCCCCACAACGGGCGAGCCCGGCCCGGGGATGCCGAACGAGGGGGGCGGGCCGACCTCCTCCGTTGTCGGAGCGCCGCCCATTGCTTCGGACATGAACATACGGCGGGCGGACCGGAGCGGAATTCCGCGCTCCGGCGAAGGATGCTCGAGAACGGTCTGGCGCCGAAGCCGCACCGCCGACAGGGCGTTCGCGCTGTCCGCGAGGAACGCCGCCCCGACGTGAATCCCGACGAGAGTGCCGCCTTCCTCCACCCAGCGGCGTATCGATTCGATGCTCTTCTTCCCCAGCGCGCGCTCGTACATGTAGGGGCCTCTCTGGACCGAGGAGAGGATGAGCACGTTGTAGCGTCCGAGATCGGTGGACTCGATGCGGCTCACGTCGACACAGCTCACGCGGATTCCCATCTCCCTGTCGAAAAGATGCCAGAGCGATCCGTACTCGTCGGTGATGACCGGGAATCCTCCGAGAATCGCGATGCGCGGCTCGACCAGCGGCCGGAACGTATCGCCGCCGAGATCCGGGCCCTTCTCGGCTCGCGCGGAGGGAACGGCGCGAAACGAGGCCCCCGTCTCCATCGCCACTCGCCGGACAAGGTCCGGAAGGGAATCCGGGTTCGTCTCTCTGCGGAGGAGCAGCGTTCCCGCAGGATAGTCGCGGCCCTCCGCGCGAAACGCCTCCTCCGCCGCGCGCACGGAAAGCCCCGCCGAGAGGAGCTTGGCGGCGGCGGCCGGAATCCCCTCTTGTCTCGCATCGCCGACGATCCCGAACGCCGGCCAGTCCCCCTCGAGCCGGCCCGCGGCCTCCGGCGGATCCCCCTCCGCCTCCCACTCCGCTTCCGGAACGCTTCCGGTCCAATACGCCTCGATCCCGTAGGCGAGGGGAACGGACCAGGCGGTGATGTCGTAGAGGCGCGATTCGTTCTTCGTCTCGAGCTCTTCGCGCTCGCTGACGAGAAAGCTGTCGGCCATCTGGGTGTGAAAGTCCATCGTCGCCCGAATCAGCGGCTCCAAAGGCTGATCGAGCCGCACGAGGACCGTCCCTTTCGGCAGGGTTCCGGACTCGCCTCGCCCTCCCCAAGCGTCATTGAGGTCGTTCGCGCGGAACTCTTCGGCCGCGCGGTAGGTTTCGATCCCCTGGTTTCGAAGAGAACGATTCAGGCGGTCGAGGCGCTCCGCGGCCGGAGAGGGCGCGAGGAGGAAGGCGCGCACGGGGCCTCTTCTTCCGCGTTCCACCGCCTCGCGGAGGTCGTCGTAATAGTCGATGAGGATCTCTCGCCTGTGGTCGGCGAGGGTTCTCAGGTTTGCCAGCGAGCTGACCAGCTGGTGGTGGACCGATTCCCGGAATGTCATGACGGATCCGTCCGGACGCTTCACGATCCGGCCGGCCGTTCTGGACTGCTCGTAGAGAATCCCGATCGCGCCGCGGTAGAGGGGCCAGCTGGAGCCGTACCCGGGGAACCACTCCTCGTTCCACTCTCGGGTGTAGTAGCTCCACCCGCGGCGGTCGAACTCGGCCGCGTGATCCTCCGAGAAGCGGTCGAGCCACCGGAAGGCGCGCGGGCTCTGGTGCGGGTTGAAGGGCTCGCGCATCGGAGGAAAGAGATACGTCGAACGGCTCTTCATCTCGTGAGAGTCGGCGGCCAGCTGCGGCTTCCAATCGCGGATGACGGCGACGCGGCCCCGGCTCTCGGGCTGAACCTGCGCGAACCAGTCCCGGTTCATGTCGAAGAGGTAGTGGTTGCCGCGCCCCCAAGGCCACATGGCCGTGTGGTTCAGAGCCGCGGGATCCGGGTTGGGCACCGCGCCCCCGAGGAACTCGATCTGGGCAAGATACCGCTCCCTGCCGTCGGGGTTCTGGAGGGGATCGATCAGGACGACGACGTTGCGCAACACGTGAAGGACGGCTTCATCCTCTCCGGACGCGAGCTCGTAGGCGAGCTGGAGCGCCGCGTCGGTCGAGGAGAGCTCGCCCCCGTGGACCGAATAGCCCATCCACGCGACGGCGGGGAGTTCCCGGGCGATCTCCTCGGCCTCGCGCCGGAGCGGAAGACGGCGCGGATCCGACAGGAGGTCCATCAGGCGACGGTTCTCGTCGAGCCGGGCGAGGTGTTCGGGGAGCCCGATCACCGCGACGATCAACCCGCGGTCCTCGTGGCTGCGCCCGTATTCGCGGAGCTCCATCCGCGGCGAGCTCTCCGCGAGGCGCTCGAGATAGCGGACGACCTGGGCGTGACGGACCGGCCGCTCCCCGACCTGCACGCCGAGGACCGCCTCCGGAGGAGGAATCGCCGGGTTTCGCTCGGAAAACTCGCGGAACTCGAACGTGTCTTCGGCTGCCGGTTCCGAGCCCGCCGCGAAATCGACAGCTGGCGGGAGGCACAAGGCGAATGAGACCGCGAGAAGCGCGGACAGTCGAGTCGTGCAGGAGATCCGATCGGGCATTGCAACCTCCAAGGGCAGGCGTTCGTTTCCCGGTATCTCGCCCGGATTGACAAGGTATTTCTGGGACACGACACCAGGATCGGACCCAGTCTACCACCGAACGGCGGGCTCAACGAACGATCTCCCGAGCGTGCGAAATCGTCGAGACGCCCCGCGACCGTGGGAATCGGGGTGCGCCCGGCCCCCGCCCGGTCCGGCGTCCCATGAAGAACGGCCGCACGATCCCGTCCGCCTCGCCGCCGGCGGAATCCGATGCTATGCTGAAATCGAGCCTGTGATCCTCTCCCCCATGAACGAAGATCGCTCGTGACCGGATGCCTCGATCCGGAACGCTGGGAGGCGAAGATGTTTGTGCCAAAAGAAACTCGGAACGAGAGGGCCGGAGCCGGGTCGTGCCGTGCCGCGCTCTTCGCGATCGTTGTCTTCCTTCTCTCGGCGGCCGCTCCGCCGGAGACGGCCGCGGAGCCCCGCCTGTCGGCCGCGGAAGAGGCGGACGAGTGGTTCGCCCGTATGGCCGCGTTCTACGAGGCGCATCCGGAGCTGAAGGACGAGAGGGGGAGCGGCTGGAAGCCGTTCAACCGTCTTCTCTGGCTGACGAGCGAGAGAAGGGTGAAGGGAGAGCTCCCGCGTCCCGGGGCGCGCTGGGACGCGTGGCGGGAGAAGATGGAGCGGGAGCAGCAGCAACGAACCGCTCCGACGGCGAGCTGGTTCTCTCTAGGACCGGTCAACCTGTCGGGGAGAATCCTCTCGCTCGCTTTCCATCCTGCCGACCCCCGGATCATCTACGCGGGCGCGGCGAGCGGGGGCCTTTGGAAGTCGACCGACGGGGGGGAGACCTGGACGACCACGACCGACGGCCTCCCCACGCTCGCCGTGGGGGCGGTCGCCGTTCTCCCTTGGGCCCCGGACATCGTGCTCATCGGGACCGGCGAGGGGTCCCACGCCTACCCGGGGCTCTTCGGCGTGGGCATGCTGAAGTCGACCGACGGCGGGATCACCTGGAACACCACGAGCCTCGGCTATCCGATCAGCGACACGCACGGTTTCCACGTCATCGAGGTCAATTCTCTCACCGGAACGATTCTGGCGGGGGCGAGGGACGGCCTCTGGCGATCGACCGACGAGGGGGACACCTGGGAGCAGGTGATGGTCGGGGGGAACTACTACGACGTGAAGTGGAAGCCGGGCGACTCGAACCGCGTGTACGCCGCAAAGGGGTACTCCTCGCAGGGGAACAACGTCAAGGTGTCGACCGACGACGGCCTCACCTGGACGAAGGCGGGCACCGGACAACCCCCCGGCATCGAGGTCGGCAAAACGAAGATCGCGGTTTGCCCCGCCGATCCGAACGTGATCTACGCGAACTACACGAACTCGATGACCTTCCGGAGCCTCGGCATATACAGGAGCACCGACAACGGGGCGACATGGGAGGCGCGGAACACGACTCTCAACATGACCGGGGGACAGGGCTGGTACAACCTGGTCATCATCGTCGATCCGAACGACATCGAGCACGTCATCGCGGGCGGCGTTCAGCTGTACGTATCCACGAACGGCGGCGTGGATTGGGACACGACGGGGGGCGGCCACATGCTGGGCGACGAGAACTCGGTGCACGTGGACAACCACGCGGCTCTCTACGAGCCGGGCTCGGACAGCATCGTCTGGGTGGGGACGGACGGCGGGGTGTGGAGATCCGCCGACGACGGGGCGACGTGGGAATCGAGGCGCGAGGGATTGGTCACCTATCAGTTCTACGACATCTGCGTGGCTCAGTCGAACGCTGCGTTCATGATGGGAGGCACGCAGGACAACGGCGTCCCGGGAGAGGTGGATCTTGACACCTGGTTCACATCGACGCTGATCGCGGACGGAATGGTCTGCAACATCAACCCGACCGACGCCGACACGATCTTCGCCGAGTGGCAGTTCGGCAACCACGTCAAGAGCATCGACGGCGGCGTCACCTGGTTCGACATCATGAACGGGATCCAGGGGATGGGCGCGTGGGTCACGCCCGTCGACCAGGACCCGAACGACCCCGATCACCTCTACACGACGACGGGCTCGGGAATCCACAGGACGAACGACGGCGGCGAGACCTGGGAAATGCTCGCCTCCGCCCCCGACGAGGCCCTCTGGATCTCCATCAGCCCGCTCGACGGCAACGTCGTCTGGACCGTCCACGACGATCGCGCGCGCCGCACGATGGACGACGGGGAGACCTGGATCGATTTGCCCCCTTGGCCCTTCTCCGCGGGCACGCCGACGAGAATCCTCGCCCATCCGACCAGCCTGGCGAGCGCTCTCGCGACCTTCTCCGGCTACGAGGATTTGACCCACGTGGCCCTAACGACGGACACCGGCGCGACCTGGGCGGATGTCACGGGGGACCTGCCCGCCCAGCCGGTGAACGCGGTCGCGGTCGATCCGTCTCGGCCGACCGCTTGGTACATCGGAACGGACGTCGGCGTGTGGTGGTCCGAGAACGGCGGCGCGACCTGGGCACCCTGCCAGACGGGGCTCCCCAACGCGATGGTCCTCGATCTCGAGATTCATCGCTCGGCGGGGAAGCTCGTCGCCGGAACGCACGGGAGGGGCGTCTGGCTGGTCGATCTTCCGGAGGATCCGACCGCGGTCGCCGCGGGTGAGAGCGGGCCTTCATCGATCAACCTCATGCTCGACCCGCCGATGCCGAACCCCGTTCGCGGGCCGACGCTTCTCCGCTTCGCCGCGCGCCACGCCGGCTCGGTGAGGCTCGATCTCTACGACATTCGCGGGCGCCACGTCTCGAGGCTCGCCGACCTCCCGCGGGGGGACGGCGTCGTGCGAAGCATGTACTGGGCCGCGGAGGACGTGCCGAACGGCGTGTACTTCCTCCTCCTCAGGGCCGGCGACGAGCAGAAGTCCTCGCGGCTCGTGGTCGCCCGGTAGAGAGAAGCTCGAGCGCGGCCTTCCGTGGGGAGGATCGGCGGCTCTCGCCGATCCCAGTGGGAAGCGCGGAAGACCGGGCCCGTCTTCAGCCCCCTTCGCGCTTCTTCCTCCAGAAGAAACGGGCGTCGAACCGCCGGAACGCGCGGTATACGAAGAAGTAAGTCAGCGGGTAGGGCCGGTTCCCGACCTGGTCGAGCAGGAGGTGGAGCAAGAGACCGGCCCAGGCGGCCAGCAGGATCGTTCGATGAGCCGAGACGAAGAGGAGCGGAACGAGGAGCAGAAGGATCTCGACGCTGTGGAGGAGAAGGAAGTTCTTGATCCATAAATCCTCATTGAAGACATCGAAGAACCCCTCTCCCGGCCGCTTCGTCCTCCGATAGACGGCGAGATCGACGAGGTGGTCGACATCGAGAAACCCGGCGGTGAGCGCCGCAGCGGCGATCTCTCCCTTCCCCGCCCCGGCGAGGCCGGCCGCGGCTCCGAGGCCGATGCCCGACAGGATGTGGTAGCGAAGCTTCACCGCGCCTCCGTTCCAGGTGTCCGCGGGCGATTCTAGCACCTCCGATCCGCGAACCGGCGGGCCGGGCGGCCTCCCCGCGGGACGCCCGGGTCTGCCCGCGGCGTGGTTGCGCTGCTTTCACCGATTCCCGGCAGGGACGGCGTCGTTTGCAGCCAGGTCACCGGGTCCGGGCCGAAAGGCCTCTCCTTCTTCCCGGCGTCCACCCGCCGAGCGGCAGATCGTGATATCATTATGTCTGTTGAACGAGAGGCCGTTCCCTGAAATCTCCCCTCGATCCCGCTCGAAAGGAGTGCCCATGCGGTCCGCCAGCCGGTTCGCTCTGCTTCTCGTCGCATCGCTCGCCGCCGGACCCGCCGCCTCCCGGGAGACGGGACCGCACGCGCGTGCTGTCTCTCCTGCCCGGCTCGAAGAGCTGAATGGGAGCCGAGGCGCGCCCGTCGTCGGCGCCGCCCGGTGGCGCCAGGCGGTTCACGAGGTCCGGCGCGCGGCGGAAGGGGGGAGGCGCTTCCCCGAGTCGACTGCGATCCGCCTCTCCGCGAACGAGAGAGCGAGGAGCGGGGCAGTCCCCATCGGCGTTCTCGACGCGCGGGTTCCCTCCCCCGGGGGCGATTCCGAGGGGACGGTCGTCTTCGCGGCCGCGGCTCTCACGGGGCACACGTACCGCGGGAGCGAGGTCCGCTTCGTTCTGGACGAGGAGCGGTATCTCGCAACGGGGGATCCGCCCGCGCGCATCGCGATCGACTTCGAGGACGGAAACGGCTTTCGAGGCGCGCGCTTCGGCGAGCCGCTTCTTGTTCGATACCGCTCCGAGGGGGAGAGGACGGTTCGTCTCCGCGCCCTCGACGACGAGGGAGCGGATCGCCAGGCCGCTTTCCGCTTCGATGTGCGCGCGCTCCGGACCCCTCTTCCCGACGACACGCTTGCGATCACCGCAACCGAGCCGTACCTCGGCGAGTTCGGGACCGGTGAGGCGTATGTCTATCTCAGCGGGCTGAACGCGTCCCTCACCAACCCGGTCGTCGTGATCGAGGGGTTCGATCTCGACGACACGATGAACTGGGACGAGCTGTACGCTCTCCTCAACCAGCAGAATCTCGTGGAGACCCTGCGCGCCGAGGGGTTCGACGCGGTGGTTCTGAACTTCACGTCCGCGACCGACTACATGCAGAGAAACGCCTTCGTCGTTGAGGCGCTCCTCGAGGAGGTAGCGGGCGCCATCGACCCGGGCAGCGACGTGGCGCTCGTCGGCGCGAGCATGGGCGGCCTCTGCTCGCGCTACGCGCTTTCATGGATGGAGACGCATTCGATCGATCACCGGGTGCGGAGCTATCTCTCCTTCGACGCGCCTCAGCTCGGCGCGAACATCCCCCTCGGGATTCAGTACTGGCTCGTCTTCTTCGCCGATCTCTCCGCCGAGGCGGAGTTCCTCCTCGGCCGGCTGGACACGCCCGCCGCGCGGCAGCTCCTCGTCTACCACCATACCGCGCCGCCCGGCGCGACCGGGGAGAGCGATTCCCTGCGGGCGGAATTCGAAGCGGATCTCTCCGCCGTGGGCGGCTGGCCGTCCCTTCCGCGGAGGGTCGCGATCGCGAACGGGAGCGGGCATGGCGCCGGCCAGGGCTTCTCCGCGGGCGACCGGATCATCAACTACGAGCACGACGGCCTTCTCGTCGATATTCGCGGGAACGTGTGGGCGGTGCCGGACGGCGGCGCCGGGATGATCCTCGACGGGCTGATTCGCATCTGGCCCCTGCCCGCCACGACGATGCAGGTCACGGTCTCCGGAACCGCCCCCTACGACAACGCGCCCGGCGGCTACCGGTCCTCCATGGCGGACATGGACTCGACCGAGGCCCCCTACGGAGACATCGTCGCCCTTCACCCGAGCCACTGCTTCGTCCCCACCGTAAGCGCTCTCGCGGTCGACACGAGCGATCTGTTCTACATCGCGGCGAACGATTCGGACATCCTCTCGCTCACGCCCTTCGATGCGTTGTACTTTCCCGCCGAGAACCAGGAGCACGTGGAGATCACGCCGGAGAGCGCGGAGTGGTTCCTCGGCGAGATCCGCCGGGCCACCGGGGTGGCGTCGGACGGCGCGCCTCCCCGTCTCGTCGTTCTTTCAAACCGCCCGAACCCGTTCAACCCGGCGACGGAGCTCCGCTTCACGACGCGGGCGGCGGCGCGCGCGCGGCTCACAATCCACGATGCGGCCGGAAGAACAGTCGCAACTCTGGCCGACGGGGAGCTGTCTCCGGGGGAGCATGCCGTCCTCTGGGACGGGCGGGACCTCTCGGGCGACGGCGTCGCCTCCGGGACCTACTTCGCGCGGCTCCTCTCGGGCGACAGGATCCTGACGAGGAAGATTACCCTGGTTCGGTAGATGCCGGGCCGGGCGGTCGCTGCTCTCCATGCCCTCACGGTCATTGGGAGGGCCGAGAATCCCTCGACGCTTCCCGCCGGGCCCCTCGATCGGCGCCT
>JBDRFQ010000203.1:0-4369 GCA_043818685.1 Candidatus Eiseniibacteriota bacterium | reverse complement strand
AGTACCTGATACTGAAGGAAGAGGACATACTGGCGATAGTAAAATAAGACAAAAAGGTCCTTCGCCGCCTTCGGCGGCTCAGGATCATTTTTTCTGTTGAAAAAATGGAGGAAAAAATGGCAAAACAATTATTGTACAGCGAGGAGGCGCGCAGGGCGATCCTGAGAGGCGTCGAGCAGCTGGCAAAGGCGGTCAAGGTGACGCTCGGTCCTAAGGGCCGGAACGTCGTCCTCGACAAGAAGTTCGGCTCGCCGGTCATCACGAAGGACGGGGTCACGGTCGCGAAGGAGATCGAGCTGAAGGACCCGTACGAGGACATGGGCGCCCAGATGGTACGCGAGGTCGCCTCGAAGACGAGCGAGGTGGCGGGGGACGGGACCACGACCGCGACGGTTCTCACCGAGGCGATCTATCGCGAGGGGCTCAAGAACATCACCGCCGGGTCGAACCCGATGGCGCTGAAGCGCGGAATCGACACCGCGGTGCGCACCGTCGTCGAGGAGCTCGGCAAGCTCTCCAAGAAGGTGAAGGACCGCGTGGAGATCTCGCAGGTCGCCACGATCTCGGCCAACGCCGACACGGAGATCGGCTCGATCATCGCGGACGCGATGGACAAGGTCGGGAAGGACGGCACCATCACCGTCGAGGAGGCGAAGGGGATCGAGACGACGCTCGAGGTCGTCGAGGGGATGCAGTTCGACCGCGGCTACCTCTCTCCCTACTTCGTGACGAGTCCGGACACGATGGAAGTCGTGCTCCAAAACGCGTACATCCTGATCCACGAGAAGAAGATCTCGAACCTCAAGGACCTGCTCCCGCTGCTCGAGAAGGTCGCTCAGACCGGCCGCCCGCTCCTCATCATCGCCGAGGACGTCGAGGGGGAGGCCCTCGCGACGCTCGTGGTGAACAAGATCCGCGGAACCCTGCAGGTCGGGGCCGTGAAGGCGCCCGGGTTCGGCGACCGCCGCAAGGCGATGCTCCAGGACATCGCGGTTCTCACCGGCGGACAGATGATCTCCGAAGACCTCGGGATCAAGCTCGAGAACATCACGACGGGCGATCTCGGAACGGCGAAGCGGATCACCGTCGACAAGGAGAACACGACGATCGTCGAGGGGGGCGGCAAGAAGACGGACATCCAGGGCCGGGTCGAGACGATCCGCCGCGAGATCGACACCACGACCTCGGACTACGACCGTGAGAAGCTCCAGGAGCGCCTCGCGAAGCTCGCCGGGGGCGTCGCGGTGATCAACGTCGGCGCCGCGACCGAGACCGAGATGAAGGAGAAGAAGGCGCGCGTCGAGGACGCCCTCCACGCCACCCGCGCGGCGGTCGAGGAAGGGATCGTGCCCGGCGGCGGCGTTGCCTATCTCCGCACGATCCCCGTGCTGAAGAAGCTCGAGCTGACTGGCGACGAGAAGATCGGAGTCGACATCGTCTCTCGCGCTCTCCAGGAGCCGATCCGGACCCTCGCGAACAACGCGGGCGTCGAGGGATCGCTCGTCGTCGAGCGCGTCATGCGCGAAGCGAAGGCGGTCGGCTACAACGTCGCCACGGACACCTACGAGGACATGATGAAGGCGGGCGTCATCGACCCGACGAAGGTGACGCGCTACGCCCTGCAGAACGCCGCATCGATCGCGGGCCTCATGCTCACGACCGAGTGCCTCGTGACCGAGATTCCCGAGAAGGAGAAGGCTTCGGCCGGCCCTCCGGGGGGCGGCGGCTACGGAGACATGTACTAGGACGTCCCCGATTTCCGTACACGAACAGCCCGCCCTCTGGCGGGCTGTTTCTCTTTTCCCGCGCGCAGCCTCGTGAGCGGCGGGCCGCCCGGCGGGCCCTCGGGGCGCTGTCGACCGGCGGCCGGTCGTGTCGTATAATGAAAGACGCGGCGGGAGCCGATCCGCGCTCCGGCGAGTTCCCGCCCGGATCGAGGTGGACGCGTGCGGCTCCCGAACTTCGTGCTCATCGGCGCACCCAAGTGCGGGACCACCTCCCTCTACTATTATCTCCGGCAGCATCCCCAAGTCTATCTTCCCGAACGGAAGGAACTTCATTATTTCACATATGACCACCTGAAGGATCTGACCGCCGGCCCGGGGGACGCGCGGACCCTCGATTTCGCCTGCTCGACCCGCGCGGAGTACGAGGCGCACTACCGGGGGGCGGACGCGGCCGCGGCGGTCGGCGACATCTCACCGTCCTATTTCTGCTTCCCCGAGGTGAGCCGCGCGATCCGGGAGGAGCTCGGGGACGCGCGGATCGTCGTCTCGGTCCGCGACCCGATCCAGAAGGCCTTCTCCCAGTACATGCACCTCGTTCGGGACGGACGGGAAGACCTCCCGTTCCATGAAGGGCTCCTGGCGGAGGAGGAGAGGATGCGCCGGGGATACGGTTTCCTGTGGCGCTACGCCTCGGGCTCGCTCTACGCCGATCGAATCGCCTCCTTCAGCGAGGTCTTCGGAAGGGACAGGGTGAAGATCCTCGTCTTCGAGGACCTCGTCCGCTCTCCGGAAACCGTTCTTCGCGATCTCTTCGGTTTCCTGGGCGTGGACCCGGAGTCCCGCCCGGATCTCTCCGGCGTGTACAACCGATCGGGCCGCCCCCGGTCGGTGACGGTGGCCCGCTTCCTTTCCAAGCAGGGCGTCCTGTCGAGATGGGCGAGCCGCTGCGTCCCGCGGTTCATTCGATCGCGCGTGGCCCGGAGGCTTCTCGATCTCAACACCGGCACGAAGGGCGCGATCGACGAACGGTCCGCCGAGTACCTGCGCGCCTACTTCCGGGCCGACGTCGAGCGTTTGGGGGCTCTGATCGGCCGGAAGCCGGGTTGGCCGACGGGGTAGTCTTCCGAGGGACCGGCCGCGGAGCGAGGCCCGCTCGCGAGGGGACGGCCCCGCGCCGATACGTGGAAGGTGCGGAGGAGGTCGTTCGTATGTGCGGAATCGCAGGGGTCGTCTGCTCCCGGGAGGGCTGCCGGGAGGAAGACCACCTCTCCCTCGTCAAGAGGATGTGCGACCTGCAGGCGCACCGCGGTCCGGACGATCGCGGGATCGTCTCGCTCGGGAGCACGGCGCTCGGCGCGGTCCGTCTCAGCATCCTCGATCTCACCGCTGCGGGCCGCATGCCGATGAGCGACGCCGAGGGCCGCTGGTGGATCGTCTACAACGGCGAGGTCTACAACTTTCCGGAGATCCGCGCGGAGCTCGAGCGCGCCGGCCACGCCTTCCGATCCCGGACCGATACCGAGGTGGTGCTCCACGCGTTCATCGAGTGGGGCGAGGCGTGCGTCGAGCGGTTCGTGGGGATGTTCGCGTTCGCGGTCTGCGACCGCGAGACGGGAACGGTGACCCTGGTTCGCGACCGCTTCGGCGTCAAACCCCTCTACTACTCCCGGCGCAACGGCCACGTCCTCTTCGGCTCCGAGATGAAGACGCTTCTTCGGGTGCAGGAGGGTCTTCATCTGAACCGGCGGAGCCTGCTCGAGTGGCTTCTCTACCACAACGTGGACGTTCTGACGCCGGAGACCCCCGTCGAGGACATCGAGGCCGTGCTCCCGGGGCAGATTCTGACCATCCGGGGGGAGAGCCTCGTCGCCCGGGATTACTACTCTCCGGCCGAGCGCGTGCGCGAAGAAGAATACCGGCGTTTCGAGTCCATGCGGCCGGAAGACGCGGAACGGGAGATCGAAGCAGCGCTCGCCGCGAGCACCGAGGCACGCCTCGTGAGCGATGTGCCGGTCGGCACCCTGTGCAGCGGGGGGCTCGACTCCAGCCTCATCACGGTGCTTGCCGCCCGCCGCTCGAAGAAGATCACGGCGTTCCATGTGTCCGTCGCGGAGCACCCCGACCTGGACGAGAAGCGCCACGCGAAGACGGTCACGGAGTCGCTCGGCATCCCGCTCGTCTCGATGCCGCTCTCCGGGGCGGACTACCGGCGGGCCCTCCCCCGCACCGTCTACGCGAGCGATCTCCCGCTCGCCCACCCGAACTCGGTGGCGTTCGCGCTCATCTGCGCCGTCGCGCGCGCGGAGGGGGTGATCGTTCTTCTTTCCGGCGAAGGGGCCGACGAGCTCTTCGGCGGCTACAGCTGGCGATACGCGCGCTCCCGCACCCTTTTCAGGATCCGCCGGCTGATCGGACACCTGCCTCGAAGAGCGCGCGATTGGATTGGTAGGCTGGGATACGCGGCGGCGGGGCTGGACGTGACGACCCTCCGGTTCGACGAGCTGATTCCCCTGGCGCTCTCGCTCGTGGACTCCGACGCCCGCCACCAGTGGCGGACGCGCTGCGAGGACGCGTACGCCTTCGTCTCGGGCCGGGAGGACCGCGCGATCCTCGGCGCGATGCTCTCCGACCTGGACGATTTC
>JBDRFQ010000202.1:0-2507 GCA_043818685.1 Candidatus Eiseniibacteriota bacterium | reverse complement strand
CGATCCCCTCCGGCCGCCCGATCCCGAGGCGTCTCAAGAAGCGATTGTCGGCCGCCCCCCGCATGTGAAAGGATCGGTGCCTCGGAACGGTAAGTCTCTTCCCGATCGATCGGAGGGCCGACGAGTCGATGTTCCTTCCCCGAGGCGGGCAATGCCGGGCGTAGTGCCGCGCACCTCGAGTGAGCGGACCGCCCGTCCCTCATCGGGCGGCGGTTCGAGCGCCGGCGACTCGCGCCGCGCGTTCGCTCTTCTCTTCCTCCTGACCCTCCTCGTTCGCCTCCCCTTCCTGTTCGAGGCGATGATCAACTGGGACGAGAGCACCTTCCTCCTGATGGGCGCCGACATCCTCCGCGGCCATCTTCCGTACGAACACGCGTGGGACAACAAACCGCCGCTCGCCTTCGTGCCCTTCGCGGTCGTTCTCGCGATCTTCGGCAAGAACGTCGTCGGATCGAGGATCCTCGGGATCCTGCTCGTTTCCGCGAGCGCGTGGATCCTGCGGCGGGCGGCGGGCCGAATAGTCGGAAGCGGGGCGGCGATGTGGGCGGCCGTTCTTCTCGTGCTCTTTGCGGGCGCCCCTCCGGGCGTCTTCGCGACGATGACCGAGCACCTCGCGCTCCCCCTGCTCTGCCTTGTTCTCGACCGGCTGCTCTCGCGAGAGGACGCGCACCGCCGCATTCTCGGAACGGGGATTCTCCTCGGCCTTGCGGTTCTCGTGCGCACCAACGCCGCATACGCCTGCCTCGGGGCCGCGGCCGGTCTTTGGGTTCTCTCGCCCAAGCGAATCGTGCCGCGAACGGCGGTCCTCGCCGCGGGCTGCCTTCTCCCCGCGCTCGTCGCGGGAATCGTCTACGCCGGCGCGGGGCGCCTCGACCTCCTCGTCCGATCGGTGATCGACGCTCCTCTCGCCTACGGCTCTTCCGGCTGGCTCTTGCGGCCCGAAGCGATCCGCCGGACGGCGGAGTACGCGCTTCGCCCCGAGATCCTCCTCTCGGTCCTCGCCTTCGCGGGCGGCGTTCTTCTTCTGGTGCGAGACGCCCGGGAGGGCCGGGTGCCGGGGCGCCCGCTCGCCGCCCTGGCGGTCTTCCTTCTCTCCCTTCTCCTTTCGATGATCGGATCCGGCAGGCTGTTCGGCCACTACCTCATCCAGGTTCTTCCGTTCGTCGCGATCGCCGCAGGGCGTCTCTTCGACCGGATCGCGGCCTCCTCGCTCCGCCTCGTTCTCTTTGCGGGGCTCTTCGTCCCCGCCTACCCGTCCCTCGTGCAGTACGGAAAGCTCGCCTCGAGGGTCGCGGAGACGGGAACCGTCTTCTCCGGTCGCGTCTACTCGGCCGCGGAATATCTGAGGGAGGAACGAGTGGCGGGAGAGACCCTCTTCTTCCCCGAGCATCAGATCCTCTATCTCTTGACCGAAACGAAGATCCCGACCCGGTTCGTTCACCCCTCGCTCCTCATCAACGAACCGATCCTGAAGACGATCGAAGGCCCCGGCGCCTCCACCCGCTCCGAGATCCTGTCGATCTTCGGCAAGGGACCCCGGTTCGTCGTCAAGAGCGAGAAGATCTGGTACCTGAGGCGTTTTCCGGAAGCGGAGGAGCTGATCGATGGGATCCTCGCGCGCGACTATCGTCTCGTCGAGGAGATCGAGTCTCTCCGGATCTACGAGCGTCGAACCGATGAAGACCGAGTGGAGAGGCGGCCGATGGGGCCGGTCGGTCAGAGCCCGGTCGACCGCCTCGAATGAGGAGACGGGGGCACGACCGGGCGCCATGGAACCGGTTTCACAACCTCCCTTCCGCTGCGATCGGCCGCGAAGCGCGCCAGCGGCATCGTCCTTTGTCCCCGGGAGGCGGAACCTCGCGCTTGCGCGCCGCCTCCCCTGGAGAGGAGGGCGATGAAGCTCAGGATCCGAGCGGCCCGCTCCTGTGCGCGAGCGCTCGTTCTCGTCGCGGCGGTCTCGTGCGCCGGCCGTGCCTTGGAGGCATCTCCCCCGCCGGAGCGGCTCGGCTCGTCCGGCGCGCCGGCCGGCATCGACACCACGGAGGCCGCGAGGGTCCTCGATCCGCTGCCGGTTTTCGGGGAACGGATCGGGCGGATCGCGTACCCCGGCATGACCCGCGTCCGCGGGCCGATCCTCGACGCGCGGGACGCTGCGTCGGCGGACGAAATCGGCCCGCTCCTCCCATCGACGAGGGTGAACCGTAACTCGCGCGGCGAGGCGCTCCTCGCGATCCGGGGCTCCCCCGAGAGACACGTCCCCGTCTTTCTCGACGGCATCCCCCTCGCCGTGCCGTGGGACGAGCGCGCCGACCTCTCGATGATCCCCCTCGAGGCGATCGCGGGGATACGGGCGTCGAGGGGGATGCGGTCCGTTCTGGAAGGCCCCCATGCCCTCGCCGGCGCCGTTCATCTCGAGCCGTTCGAGCAGAGACGAAGCGGTCTTCGCGCGCGGCTCTCCTTCCAGGGGGGCGAGTCGGAGGCGTTCGGCGCGCGCGGATTCTGCGCGG
>JBDRFQ010000201.1:0-2510 GCA_043818685.1 Candidatus Eiseniibacteriota bacterium | reverse complement strand
GCGCCTCTCCCCACTGCAGGCGCGAGAGCTGAAGGTAGGCGCCCGGCGCCGGACGGCCGTTCTCGCGAAAGAGGACGACCCAGGGATTTCCGCGGTTGTTGTCGAAGATCTCGCGGTCACCGGCATCGACGAACGCGGCGACCATCACGACCGGGGACTCCGCCATCCGCCCGCCCGGAACGAGCCTCACGGTCCACGCATCCCCCGTCCGGTTCATCGGGATCTCCTCCGAGCGGACATCCCCGGCCGCGGTGAGCAACGAAACGCGGAGCTCGATCTTCTCCGAACGCTGAAGAGGGGACCGCGAGATCTCCGGCCGGTACTCGACGGTCAGCTCCTCGTTCGCCTCCGGCTCCGCCGGACTGACGGAGAAGGCGGCCGGCTCCTCACTTCGAGAACAGGACCCGGTGAAAGAGAGAACGAACGCAAGAACGAGAATCGCCGAACGCCGCATGACCGTCTCCTTTCGTTCGTCCGCCGCGCCGCGTCTGCGCGGCACGGGGCGGACTCCGAGGATCCACCCTTGGGGGCCCGCCGTCCGCAATCAGCTTAACCCGGCCTCGGCGGGCTATCCGGCCGGCTCGACCCGATCGGTCAGAACCGTCACGCGGTTCAGCAAGACCTCCAAGAAGCCGCCGTGCGCCGTGAAGCGTTGAGCCGCGCCGTCCGGCAAGGTGACGCGGAGCGAGCCGACACCGAGAGCGACGATCAGGGGGGCGTGGTTGTAGAGAACGCCGACCTCTCCGTCGACCGCCGTCGCCACGACCTTGACCGAGTCGCCCCCGAACACCTTCCCCTCGGGCGAGACGATCTCGCATCGAAAGGCCCGGTCCGTCCTCACGAGACCCCCAGCTCCTTCGCCTTCGCGACCGCTTCCTCGATCCCTCCGCAGTAGGCGAACGCCTGCTCGGGGAGGTGGTCGTGTTTGCCGTCGACGACCTGCCGGAAGCTCTCGATCGTCGTCTTCAGCGGAACGTAGATCCCCTTTTGGCCGGTGAAGGCCTCCGCCACGTAGAACGGCTGAGAGAGAAACTTCTGAACCCTCCGCGCGCGCTGGACGAGCGTCTTGTCCTCTTCCGAGAGCTCGTCCATTCCGAGGATTACGATGATGTCCTGAAGCTCCTTGTAGCGCTGCAAAATCGCCTTCACCCTCTGGGCGACCTCGTAGTGGTCCTCGCCGACCACGTTCGGATCCATGATCCGCGAGGCGGAGTCGAGCGGATCGACCGCGGGATAGATCCCGAGCTCCGCGATCTGCCGCGAGAGAACGGTCGTCGCGTCGAGGTGCGTGAACGCCGTCGCCGGCGCCGGGTCGGTGAGGTCGTCCGCGGGAACGTAGATCGCCTGAACCGACGTGATCGATCCCCTTTTGGTCGAGGTGATCCGTTCCTGGAGCTCCCCCATCTCGGTGCCGAGCGTCGGCTGGTATCCGGCCGCCGACGGCATGCGCCCGAGAAGCGCGGACACCTCGGAGCCGGCCTGCGAGAAACGGAAGATGTTGTCGATGAAGAGAAGAACGTCCTGCCCCGACTCGTCGCGGAAGTACTCCGCCATCGTGAGCCCGGAGAGGCCGACGCGGAGGCGCGCTCCGGGCGGCTCGTTCATCTGCCCGTACACGAGACAGGTCTTCGAGAGAACGCCCGATTCCTTCATCTCCAAATAGAGATCGTTCCCCTCGCGGGTGCGTTCGCCGACCCCGCAGAAGACCGAGTAGCCCCCGTGGGCCTTCGCGATGTTGTGAATGAGCTCCATGATGATAACGGTCTTCCCGACCCCGGCCCCGCCGAAGAGGCCCGTCTTTCCTCCGCGCACGTAGGGGGCGAGAAGATCGACCACCTTGATTCCGGTCTCGAAGATCTGCGTGTGCGGCTCGAGCGTCTCGAAGGTCGGGGCGTCGCGGTGGATCGGCCTCCTCTCGACGTCCGCGGGGATCGCCGCGCCCTCGTCGATCGGCTCTCCAAGGAGGTTGAACAGGCGCCCGAGCGTGACCTCGCCCACGGGAACGGTGATCGGGCCCCCCGTGTTCGTCACCTTCATTCCGCGAACCACGCCGTCCGTCGACGACATCGCCACCGCGCGCACCTGATTCCTCCCGAGATGGAGCTGGACCTCGGCGGTGAGCCGAACGGAATGGCCGTCCGCGTTCTCGTCGATGGTGAGGGCCGTGTGGATCTCCGGCACGTCTCCCTGCTCGAACTCCACGTCCAAAACGGGGCCGATCACCTGGACCACCTTGCCGTTGTTCATGAACAAAGCTCCTTCAGTCTCAGACGAGCTCCTCCGCCCCGCCCACGATCTCCGCGATCTCCTGCGTGATCTGCGCCTGGCGCGCCCGGTTGTAGCTTCTCGTCAGGATGCGGATCAGCTCCTGGGCGTTGTCCGTCGCGTTCTTCATGGCGATGCGCCTCGCCGCCTGCTCTCCGGCCGCGCTGTCGAGCAGCGCCCGGAAGACCCGGTGCTCCACGACGCGCGGAAGGAGGTTATCGAGAATCACCCGCGGCGACGGCTCG
>JBDRFQ010000200.1:0-3161 GCA_043818685.1 Candidatus Eiseniibacteriota bacterium | reverse complement strand
CGAGAGCAGCCGCAAATGCTCGGCCGAACCGGGTTCGTGTCCCCATTCTCCCCCTCCGAGGGATCAGGGCTAGTCCGTCGGCTTCTCCCCCCTCCCGCGCCGGCCGGCGCCCGGGGACCGGCGATCCGGCTCCGGCTCCGGCCTTTCCTCCTCCTCCCCCTCCTCTTCCTCCCCGATCTCGAGCATGTCGCGGAGGAACTTGAAGTAGTCCTCCCACCCCGAGTCGGTCCCCTTGAAGAAACCGTCCCATTCGGGCGCAGAGGGGATCCCCGAGTATACGAGGCGGAGAACCGTCGTTTCGCCGCGCTCCTCCAGCGTGAAATCCTCGATGACCGCGCCGCCCTCCGGGATCGGAGGCGACCCCTTGAAGGGGAGGTGAGCGAGCCGAAGCCGCCTGTCCGGCTCCCAAACGTCGATGCGGGCTTCCCCCTCCCCCTCCGCTCCCCAGGAGACCCAATACCGGCCCCCTTCGCGCGGCTCCACCTCCGCCTCATCGACGTACCACCGCGTCAGGATCTTCGGATCGGTTAGCGCACTCCAGACCGTCCGAACGGGGGAGCAAATCTCGATCTCATGCTGGTGACTTCTCGTGCCGGGGCTGTTCTCGGCCATCCTCTTCCCGACTCCCTTTCTCGGGGCCCGGCCGAGAAGACGTGCAGCCGGGCCGCTCGCGGGCGCCGGTGGGACCGCCCGCTTCCGGTTAGTCTCCTAGTCATCCTCCCGCGGGGCCGTTCGCGATGAGGCCGGAACGCCGCGCGGGCCCGCATCCCCTTCTCTCCGGCAACGGCCTCCGGACCATTGTACCGGAACGAGAACCCCGCCGCGACCGAACGAGGAGGCGGGTCGAGACCGGGGCGCGATCACGTGTCACCCCTTTCCCTCCGGCGCGGCGCGCCCCGCCCGGGAGAGAGCCCCCCGCTGCGAGACGAGGATGCCGCCGAGCATCAGCGCGCATCCGGCGAGACCGCGCGCCGGGATCCGCTCGCCGAAGACAATGAAGCCCCCGATCGCCGCGAACACCGCCTCGAGGCTGAGGATGACGGCGGCGTGCGCGGGGGGCGCCGAGCGCTGCCCGGCGACCTGGAGCGTGTAGGCCACCCCCACCGAGAGAACACCTCCATACAGGATCGGCCAGGCCGCCCCCAGAACCCCGCCCAGCGTCGCGCTCTCGACGAACGCGGCGGCGAGGAGGCTCGCCGCCGAGACGGTTCCATACTGCGCCGCCGCGAGCGGAATCGCCGGGAGGCGGCGTTCGCCGGAGAGCCGGCCGATGAGAAGAACGTGGACGGCGAAGAAGAGGGCGCTCGCGAGGACGAGGAGATCTCCGCGCGCGAACCCCGCGCGCCCCTCGATGCCGAGAAGGTAGAGGCCCGCCGTGGCGAGAGAAGCCCCGGCCCACGCCGCTCGCCCCGGCATGCGCCCGCCGAGCGCGCCGAGAATCGGGACGAAGATGACGTAGAGGCCCGTGATGAAGCCGGCCTTCCCCGCGGTCGTGTAGACGATCCCGATCTGCTGGAGGGAAGCGCCGAGGAAGAGGACGAGGCCCGCCGCGATCCCGGGGCGAAGAAGCGGGAGAAGGGGGCGCCCCCCGGAGGCCGCGCCGCCGGTTCCCGGGCGTCCGCGCCGCCTCAGGATCCACGGAAGCAGCGCGAGACCGCCGAGGGCGAACCGGATTCCATTAAACGTAAAGGGTCCGACATGCGACATGCCGGCCTTCTGCGCGACGAACGCGAAGCCCCAGATCGCGGCGGCGAGAAGGAGGAGAAGCTCCGCCCTCCGGGTCCCGGGCGCGCTTCCGCCGTTCACGACGGTCCGCCCCGCCGGCGGCCGCGCTCCCGGCGGCGGTCCGCTTCCGATGATGACACGCTCGCCTGTCCCACTACGCCTTCCCTTTCCCCTCATTCCACCCGGCACACCAGCCCCTTCAGATACGAGGCCTCCGGGAAGGAGAGGAGCACGGGATGATCGGGCGCCTGCGCGAGGCGGCGCACGATCCGCGCCTCGCGCCGAGCATCGAGCGCGGCGTCCGCCACGATCTTCTGGAAGAGGTCCGCCCCCACGTGCCCCGAGCAAGAGAAGGTGACGAGCGTCCCGCCGGGAGCGAGAAGGCGGAACGCGAGGAGGTTGACGTCCTTGTAGGCGCGGCTCGCCCGGGGGACCTGCGCGGCGGACTCGGCGAACTTGGGGGGATCGAGAACGACGAGATCGAAGCGCCTCCCCTCGTCGCGGTGCTTCCGGAGAACGGTGAACGCGTTCCCCTCGACGCTCCGCGCGCGGGACGGATCGTGGCCGTTCCGCTCGATGTTCGCCGCGGCGATCTCGAGCGCGGCCGTGGAGGTCTCGATGCTCGTCACCGCGCGCGCCCCCCCGCGGAGGGCGGCGACGGCGAAGGAGCCGGTGTACGCGAAGACGTTCAGCACCTCCGCCCCGCGCGCGACACCCGAGACGACCGCCCGGTTCTCCCTCTGGTCGAGATAGAAGCCGGTCTTTTGCCCGCGCCTGACGTCGACGAGAAAAAGGTCCGGCCCCTCCCTCACCTCGACGAGATCCGGCGGCTCGCGGCCGGCGAGAAGACCGGTCGCCGGCTCCAGCCCCTCTTTGGCGCGCGAGCGAACGTCGGAACGCTCGTAGATCCCCTCGGGAGCGAGCGTGTCCCTGAGGGCGCCGACGATCTCCTTCTTCCATCGCTCCGCGCCCGCGGAGGCGAACTGGCAGACGAGAAACCCCGCGTACCGGTCGACCACGACTCCCGGGAGCCCGTCCGACTCGGCGTTCACCACGCGATAGGCGTCGACTGTCTCCGGATCGACGACCGCGCGCCGGAGCGCGGCCGCACGCTCGATGCGCGCGCGGAAGAAAGCGGGCCCGATCGTTTCGTCCGGGTCGAAGGTCCAGACGCGCGCGGCGATCTGCGAGCGGGGAGAGAAGGCGGCGCGCGCGAGGAACGCACGGTCCTGGTCCAGAACGTCGACCGTGCCTCCGGAACCGGGATCTCCCTCCGCCGCGCCGACGGCGCCAGAGAAGACCCACGGGTGGCGGCGGAGAAGGGCTTTTCGCCCCTGCGGCTTCAGGATGAGTGAGGGCATTCGGGCTCGGACACGGCCTCTTCTCTTCGCGGCGGACGCCGGAGGAAGCGAGGGCCGCCCGCTTCATCCAGGCTA
>JBDRFQ010000199.1:0-9729 GCA_043818685.1 Candidatus Eiseniibacteriota bacterium | reverse complement strand
AAGCCTCCGGTCCCGCGCCTTCCGGAGAATAGCAGAAGCGCCGTGAACCGAAAGCGCCACTTCCGAGGGGGGGGGCGGCCGAGAGGCGTGGGCAAGAGAGGAGCGGGGCGGCGCGGGGGGAAAAGAAAACGAGGACGGGCTCGCAACGGTCGACCGGCATGACGCGACCCGGCTTCCCAGGTTCACTCCCGCTTCCTAGGCTCCCCCTGCGAGCCACAGACTCGGGATGCGCCGGCTCGCCGCAGCCGGGAATTCCGGTATCGCCTGCGGTCGACCGTGCGAAGCCCGCCCTCTCCAGAAGATCGTCTCGCGGCCGGAACGACGCGGGATGGGAGTCACTCCGTCGCTTGTCCCATCCCGCGGAGGGCAGAAGAAGGCTCGAGACGGGCGGCTTTTCCTCCGGCTCTCGGCCCCTATTCCAAGAGACGGTTGAAGCCAACCGAGTGTTCAAAAAAGCAATCCGCGGGCCAGACCTTCCGGCCTTCTTTCATCGGCTTCGAACTCCTTCAACCGAAACAGGTTCGACCGGGGCCGGGCCGAAACGCGATTCTCCGAGACGGCGCGAGGAGGAGGGAGGGGAGGAACCCGGGTACCGGCCGCCCTTGGGCGGCATCATGAAACCGATTGAGCGGCAAACGGTTCTGGTCTGGGAACCAGGTACCTAGGCGAGCGGCATCGAGTGATCGGCGCGAGGGCTCCGGAGAGCGGAGTCTTAGCGGCGCTTTTCGAGGCCGTACCGCCGGATCTTGTTCCGGAGACCGCGAAGGGAGAGCCCGAGCTCGCGCGCGGCGCGGCTCCGGTTCCACTTCAGCCGGTCGAGAACATCGGCCAGGCGCCGTCTCTCGAGCGCCTCGACCTCCTCCCGGAGGCCGGCAGCGGCGGCGCCCGGATGCCGCGGGCGTTCCGGCCCCTCTTCGAAGACCAGGTCGGCGGGGAGATGCTCGATCTCGAGGAGGTCGCCCGGCGCGAGAAGCACCGCCCGGAGGATCGCCTTCTCGAGCTCGCGCACGTTCCCCGGCCACGAGTACTTCTCGAAGAGGCGCTCGACCGCCGGCGAGAACCTCACCGACGGGCGCCCAAGCTCCTCGCGGAACCGATCGAGGAAGCGGCGGCCGAGGAGCGCGACGTCCCCGCGGCGATCGCGAAGGGGAGGGAGCCCGAGGGTGATGTCGTTGATCCGGTAGAAGAGGTCCTTGAGGAAACGATCCTCTCGGATGTCGCGGCGCAGGGAGAGGTTCGACGTGGCGCAGATGACGCGGACGTCGACCGGGCGCCTGCGCGTGCTGCCGATCGGACGGATCACGCCTTCGTCGAGCACGTGGAGGAGGGATCGCTGGACGTGCGGCCCCGCCTTCCCGATCTCGTCCAGCAGGATCGTCCCGCCGTCCGCCTCCTCGAAGAGGCCCTTCCGGTCCTCGACCGCGCCGGTGAAGGCGCCCTTCATGTAGCCGAAGAGCTCCGACTCGAGGATCTGCTCGGGGAGCGAGGCGCAGTTCACCGTCACGAACGGCTTCCCCGCGCGGGGGCTCGCCTCGTGAATCGCGCGAGCGAGAAGCTGTTTCCCCGTTCCCGTCTCCCCCTCGATGAGCACCGTCACCGGGTAGCGGCTCACCCGCTCCGCCACGCGAAGGGTTTCCAGGGTCGCCGCGTCGCCGGTGATGATCTTCCCGAAAGGAGAATCGCTCGGGGGGGAGACCGGATCCAGCCGGCCGATGAGCGCGCGGATCTCGGCGTCTCTCGCCGGAGTTTTTGCGCGGTCGAGGGCTTCCTTCGCTCGCGCGAGGGCGGAGCGAGCCTCGCCGCGGGCGCCCATCTCGATCCAGCAGCGCGCGATGTCGACCGAAACGAGCGCGCTCTCGGTGCTTTCCCCGAGCTCCTCCAGGATCCTCTTCGCGCCGAGGAAGTGGGTGAGAGCCCTTTCCTCGGATCCCGGCCCCCCTCGGCCGCTCTCGATCCGGCCCGCGACGACGAACGAACGCGCGAGATCGCGCCGATACCCGATCCGCTCGAAGAAACGGATCGCGTCGACGATCTCCCCGCGCGCCTCGCGCCAATCCCCCCGGGCGAGCGACGCCTCGGCGAGGATCCTCCTCTGCCGTCCCTCGAGCGACGGGTCGCCCACCGCGGCGAGCGCGCCGGAGAGACCGATCGCGAGGCGCTCTGCCTCCTCGACCGATCCCCGGCAAAGGAGAAGGTCCGCGAGCTCGAGGGAGATCGTCACCGCGGCGTCGCCCCCGGCCGCCACGCTTCCGGCGAGGGCGAGCGCGCCTCGCAGACGCTCCTCCGCGCGCTCGGGAAACCCCCTCCGCTCCTCGTCGGCCGCGAGCAACTCTTCAATCAAGATCTTTTCGCGTGGAAAGCGTCCGTTCTCGCAGATCGCCTCGGCGGCGCCGATGAAGCCGCGGAGCTCGCCGGAACGCCCGCGGTCCAGCGCGAGGCGCGCAAGGGCGATCAGCGCCCGCGCGCTCCCGAGCTCGTAGCCGATCTCCGAAAAGACGCGGCGCGCCTCCCGAACCGCGGCCTCCGCCTCTTCCAGGAGGCCGAGCCGGTAGCCGAGGTTGCCGCGGTTCAGGCTCGCGGAACCGTAGAGGTAGAGGAAGCCCGCGTCCTCGGCGCGGCGTCTGGCACGGTCGAGATGGCGGAACGCCTCCCCCCAGCTGCACTCCGACTTGGCGAGCGTGCCCAGATGGATCGCGGTTCGGCACTCTCCCTCGGCATCGCCGGCGATCCGGTAGGAGAGCATCGCCTCGTCGAAGTGCTCGCGCGCCTCGACCGAGCGGCCCTCGCGCTGGGCGACGACCCCGAGAAGGGAGCGCGCCGGTCCGATCCACTCCCGGCAATCGTCCCTCGCCGCGGCAGCGAGCGCCGACTCCCCCTCGATCCGCGCCGACTCGAGATCGCCGCGCTCGAGCGCGATGCGCCCCTCGAGAACGAGCGTGCCGGGGCGCTCCCCCGCGGCTCGGAGGAGAGCGGCCGCCTCCTTGTGGTCGCCGATCCAGAAGCAGCACCAGGCGAGCTTCTCGCAAACCGACTCGCGTTCGGCCGCCGCCGGTCCGTTCGTGCCTTCGAGCGCGCGGCGGAACTCCTCGATGGCGTCTTTGTAGCGGCTGCTCGAGTAGTAAATCGATCCGAGGTCACGGGAGAGATCGTGCGGGGGGAGAGGGGGGGGGAGGCCGAGCAGCTCCCCGATCTCGGCCAGATTTCGTCTCAGGCGGAACGGTTCCCGGAAACGCATGCGCTCCCTCCCCGGATTCTCGTGCGCCGGACCTAGCGCGGCAGGACCCCCGCCGCGAGGAAGAGGACCCGCAGGAACGTTTTCGCGGATCCGGTCTCCCCGGCAAACGGGTCGAGCTCGGCGGTCCGTCCCCTTCCCGCCAGGAACGGGAAGTCGTCCGGATCCGTGTCGCTGCCGCCCGGATCGAACTCCGGCTGCGGGCCGGGGCCCGGCTGGTACACGACGCGCGCCGGCGCGGTTCCCGCCCCGAGGAGAAGGAGCACGAGGGCGACGGAGAACACTCTCACCCATTCTCTCGACATCCCCCCACCTCCTTCGGGGCCTAAGCCCCCGTTGAAATGTAAGTTGGGCGCCCGCGAAGAGCTTTTCGCTCTCCCGGCCGCCCCATTTCGACTATACGCACGAACGCAAGGGGCGGATAGGCCGCCGGGCCAGAGGTGTCCGGCCGAGACGCGACCCCGGGCCTCCAGCGAGGCCAGCCTCGACCCGCGGGAAGGAGGCGATGAAGGTACCGGGTACCTTGTCAATGGAAAGGCCCCCTCCCCGAAGGGAGAGGGCCTCGAGAACGCTCGCTCGGAACTAACGAAGGAGCAGGAGCTTTCTCACCGCCTCGAATCCGTTCCCTGTCATGCGTGCGAAGTAGACCCCGGAGGGAACTCCCTCCCCAGCGGCGTCCGTCCCGTCCCAGGCGACGTCGTGGCGGCCCGCCGGATAGAAGCCGTCCGCGAGAACCGTGACGATCCGACCGCTCACGTCGTACACGGAGACGTTCACCCGTCCGCCCTCGGGGGCTTCGAAGAAGATCCGCGTCGCCGGGTTGAACGGGTTCGGAACGTTCGGGAGAAGCCGGTAGGCCCGCGGAAGAGGCGCATCCGCGATCCCGGTCGAGAGCGCGTCCTCGACGATCAGATAGAACGCGTCGGCCGAGAAGCCGGCGAGCGTCTGCACGAAGCCGGACGGCCACGTGATCTCGATCGTGTCGATCACCGTTGCGTCGCCGAGCCCGAACTCCGCCGCGAGGGAGCCCTGCCCGGACCCTTCGCCCCCCGAGATCTCCCGGATCTGCGCGAGGCCGCCCGCGACGAGGCGAACGCGCGCGCCGATCGCCGCGAGGTTCGACGCGGTCCCCTCGAGGGTCACGTGGACCCAGTGGTTCGCCCGTCCCGCCCCGCTGTTCCGGAACAGGCGGTTCGGCCCGTCGGCGTTCGCGACGAGAAGATCGAGGTCGCCGTCGTTGTCGGCGTCGCCGAACACGACCGAGCGGGCATCGCCCGCATCGCCGAGCGCCTCCCCCTCGATCTCGGCGAACGAGCCGCCCCCGTCGTTTCGGAAGAGCCGGTTCGGCCCGTCGCACCCGACATAGAGGTCGAGGTCGCCGTCGTTGTCGACGTCGCCCCAGGCGGCGCTCCGACCCGGCGCCCCGTTCGTCGGACCGCCGGCAACCAGGGCGAACGTGCCGCCGTCGTTTCGGAGAAGTTCCGAAGTCCCGATCCCGGCGCCGACCCGGAAGAGATCGAGGTCGAGATCGTTGTCGAAGTCTCCAAAGACGGCCATCGCCCCCGGCGCGTTTCCTGCGAGCGGCCCGGCGGTTGCGTCCGCAAAGAGCCCGAAGCCCTCGTTGCGATAGAGCCGGGAGAGGCCGGCCGTTTCATGCGTCAAGTAGAGATCGACGTCGCCGTCGTTGTCGAAGTCGCCCCAAGAAGCCGCGCTCCCGCTCCCCGCGTCTCCGAGGGGAGGGATCGTCGCGTCGGCGAAGGGTCCGGGCGCTTCGTTCCGGAGAAGCCGGTCCGCCGTTCCGTGATTGACCAGGAAAAGATCGAGCCTTCGATCGTCCTCGAAGTCGCCCCACGGCGCGCTCCGGCAATCCCCCGCGTCGCCCAGCGGCCCCCCGGTCGCGTCCTCGAAGGCCCCGCCGCCGAGACCTCGGAAGAGGGCGTTCGGCCCGTCGTTCGCCGCGTAGAGATCGAGAAGCCCGTCGTTGTCGAAGTCGCCCCACGCCGCGCCCGCGCCGTTCCCGCTCCCCCCGAGAAGAGGAGGCGTCGCGTCGGCGAACGTCCCGCCTCCGTCGTTCCGGAGAAGAAGGCTCGCGCTCCCGCGGTTGGCGAGGAAGAGGTCGAGGTCGCCGTCGCCGTCGTGGTCTCCCCACGCGGCCCCGAGCGTGCTGTCCGGCCCGGCGAGCGGCCCGGCCGCGATGTCCATCCAGTTCGGCGGAGGGAGCACCGTCCCGAGCGCGGTGGTCGAGTCGGAGAAGCCGCAGGCGTTCCCCGCCGCGACCCCGTAGAGATACGTCCCCGCCGAAGTCGTGTCCCGGTAGGAGAGGGTTGCCGCTGGCACGGTCGCGAGAACCGCTCCCTCCCGGTAGATCCGGTAGCTCTCCGCCCCGACGGACGCGCTCCAGTCGAGGCGGACGAGCACGAGCGAGGTGTCGCTCGCCGCGAGCGAGGCGGGCGCGAGGGGCGCCGCGAGAACCGTCCCCATATCCGATCCGGGCGGCGACCAGCCGAACTCGTTCCCCGCCCTCACCTCGTAGAGGTACGTCCCCGCCGAAACCGTGTCGCGATAGACGAGAACGGAGGCGCCGACGACGTCCAGCAGGGTCTCGTCCCGGATCACCTCGAAGCTGTCCGCCCCCGCGACCGCGCTCCACTCGACGACCACGTGCGAGCAGGAGGTGTCGCTCGCGGCGACGACCGGCGAGGCGGGCGCCGAACCGGTCCCGAGATCGTGCGAGCTCGCGATCGAGTAGACCTGGGTCGAGCGGAGAGTCCCCCCGTGCGCGACCGTCACGCGATACGTTCCGGCCGGGGCGGACGCGACGTAAACCTGCTCCGCGTTGTCCCTGATGTTGTCCCCCGTCGTCGCCGCCGCGTTCGGGTTCGCAGGGTCAAGCACGTACGGGAGGTAGGTCGAGCCGCCTATCCGCTCGACCCGGAGATCGAGGTCGTTCACCAGCATGAGATCGGGCGGATCGACCGCGGGCGCGACGGGCGTCCCCGGAGGATCGGTCCAGGCGATCGACACGCACACCGGCCCCGCCGCGGGATGCGTGAAGAAGAACTCGTCGGTCTCGCCGTTCGCGAGCGTCTCCTCGCGGACGCGCCCGGTCGCGGAGGAGTCCGCCTGGATCAGCTCCACCGCCTTCCTCGCGTTGATGAGCCCCCACCCGAAAGTGTAGTCCGGTCCGTTCCCCACGCCAGCCTCGTCCGCCGTCTGCATGAGGATCGACTTCACCGTCGAGGCCCGCGGCGTCGTGCCGTGGCTCTGTTCGTAGTACCGGATGAGGAGGTTGACCGTGCCCGACGTGTTCGGCGCCGACATCGACGTCCCGCTGTACGTGGCGTAGGCGGTGTTCCCGCTGTTGTGGGTCGAGTACAGCGAGATGCCGTTCGCAGCGAAGTCCGGTTTGATCCGCCCGTCGTCGGTCGGCCCCCAGCTGCTGAAGTAGGAGATCTCGACATCCCCTGGGCTCGAGTACCCGCCCGGGATGTCCTGGACCGCTCCGATCGCGAGGATGTTCTTCGCGTTCCCGTTCCACGAAACGCAGTCGTGCCCCGTCGCACCGCCGTCCGGGTTCCGCGTCGCGGTGCTCCACTCCCAGTCGTTCGTGTCCGGATCCCAGTAGTAGTGCCCGCCGCCCGGGCCGGGGCCGTCGTCGTCCCGCTCGTTCCCGGCGGACTTCACGATCGTGTAGTACGGCGCGTTGTACGCGATCTCGTCCCATTCGCGTGTGATGTCGGCGTAGAATCCGAACCCGTACTCTTCGACCTCGCTCACCTCGACATCGCCGTACCAGTACCAGTTTCCGGAGGACGAGCTGTACGACCAGCCGCTCGAGTACCCGTAGGAGTGGTTCGACACGTTCATCCCGGACGCCGCCGCGGAGGCCATCTCGGACTCGTCGTTGTTCCAGTCGTGGCAGGCGAGCGTTCCCTGGAACGACATCCCCTTCGCGTCCGAATCGACCCCAGCGGCGATCATCGTCCCCGCGACGTGCGTCGCGTGGTAGTGGGTGCCCGAGGCGCCGTCCATCTGCGTCGCGCGCCCCCCGAATTCCTGGTGCGAGGTGCGCACCCCGCCCGCGTCCCAGATGGCGAGCTCGCCGAGCGCCGTCCCCGATCCGCCGAGCGCGTAGCCGGCGCTCCCGCCGGGCCACACGTCGTCGACGCCGAGCGTCCTCGCGGCGTTGATGTTGTTCGTTTGCACGTAAACGGGCCGCCCGTCCGGCGCGATGAACATGAGCCGGATGTCCGGGTCGGCGTTCAGTGCTCCTTGCACGGGATCCGTCCGCGCGAGGAGCTCGTAGTAGAGGGGCGTCCGCCTCGCCTCGAGCTCCTCCGCGAACCGCGCGGACAGCTCGAGAAGCGCCTCGACGTTCGTGCCCGGGGGAGAGGCCGCCTGGGAGAACGCCGCGGCCGGCGCGAGAAGGGCGAGGGACAGAAGAACGATGAGACATCGCGGAAGAGAAGAACGGGCGGAAATCATGGATGAGGACTCCCTTCTCTCGCGGTTCGCCCGCTCACACACCTCTCGGGCCTTCCGAACACAGAAAGGCCTCGGTGGGGCGAGGCGTTCCCGCCGACAGTGAAAGCGAGCACCCGGCGAGGAGACACGGCCGAATGGGGGAAAAGCCGCAGGCGCTTCGACTGCTCCGACTTTAGTGGGATTATACCCGAGGGGAGCGCAACTGTAAAGCCTTTATTTCAAACGTCTTTCGGTGTTGAAATCGAAGGATTTCGCGCCCTTTCGCCGGATGCGGCGCGTTTTACCGAGATGGGGCGGGGGAATGGCGCCGGGGGACGGCCCGGTCGTGAACCGAGCGGAGAAACTCCGCCTGGATGCGGGCTTCGAACTCGGCCACCACGTCTTCCGACCCCAGGTAGAGGGGATCGCTCACCCGGAGGATGTCGTACCCGAGGTTCGGGGAGGCGTCGTTCAGCACGAGGACCCTGACGTCGGGGCGGTTCACCTCCACGGCCAGCCCCTCGGCAAGCTCGAGGCGGAACTCCTCGTAGCGGCACTGATCGACGAGAGGGTGAAGGAGAACCGCGACGTCGATCGAGGACGGCCCCGCCGAGGGGTGCCGGAGGGCGTCGGGAAGGCGGTAGGCGGCGACCACCTCGCCCCGCGCGGCGAAGTACCGGACGATCGCGGACCGCAGCTCACCCTTGACCGTCGAGAGGGGACTCATGCCCCGATTATCGACCCCTCCACCCCGTTCTTCCATATCTTCCTCGCCCCGTTGGGAAGCTGGTGGAACCCCGTTCCATCCTTTACTATTTGTATTCACGGGCGCCCGATAAGGAAAGGGAGAATCCTCATGGCACAGCCTCTCACAAGGGACGCGGTTCTCGAAGCGCTTCGCTCCGTGAACGATCCCCACATCGGAAAGGACATCGTCTCCCTCGGCTTCGTGAAGGAGGCGGACGTTCGGGAGGGCCGCGCGCGGGCCGTCGTGGAGTTCGCGACCCCCGCCTTCCCATCGAGGGAGCAGGTGCGGGAGGAGTGCGCCGAGAAGCTCCGCGCCCTCGGGGCGGAGGATGTCGATCTCGAGTTCCTGACGGCGATCCGGGGGTATCGCCCGGCGGACCGCCAGGACCTCCTCAAGACCGTGCGGAACATGGTCGCCGTCGCGCGCGGGAAGGGGGGGGGTGGGGAAGTCGACCGTCGCCGTCAACCTCGCGCTCGCGCTCGCGGGGACCGGCGCGTCGGTCGGGCTCCTCGACGCGGACGTGTACGGCCCCAGCATGGGGATGATGCTCGGCGTCCAGGGGCGCCCCGAGGTCACCGGGAACAACACGATGCGGCCGCTCGAGGCGCACGGGCTGAAGATCATGTCGATCAGCTTCCTCACGACGAAGGACACCCCGGTGATCTGGCGGGGGCCGATGGTCCACGGCCTTGTCTATCAGTTCCTCACACAGGTCGAATGGGGAGACCTCGATTATCTGGTCATCGATCTTCCGCCCGGAACGGGAGACGCGCAGCTCACCCTCACGCAGACCGCCCCCCTGGCCGGGGCCGTGATCGTGACGACCCCGCAGGACGTCAGCCTCGTCGACGCCCGGAGGGGGCTCAAGATGTTCGAGCAGGTGCGCGTGCCGGTCCTCGGCATCGTGGAGAACATGAGCTCGTTCGTCTGCCCGCACTGCGGGGGGCGCACCGACATCTTCGGTCACGGGGGGGGGAAGAAGACGAGCCGCGAGCTCGCCGTCCCCTTCCTCGGCGAGGTGCCGATCGACCCCGAGGTGGTGGTCAGCGGAGACTCGGGCGCGCCGATCGTCTCCCGCAACCCCGCCTCGCCCGCCGCGAAGTCGTACGCCGAGGTCGCCGAGCGGGTCGCCGCCGCCCTCGGCCGGCTCGCCGTCGAGGAGGGGACGAAGTCCTCCTCGTTCACCCTTCGCTGGAACGGATAGAGCAGAGATGCCGGAGAGCCCGTCGAGAGAGAAGCCGGCATCGATGGAGAAGGCCGGCGACGACACGCTCCGCATCGTCTG
>JBDRFQ010000198.1:0-7737 GCA_043818685.1 Candidatus Eiseniibacteriota bacterium | reverse complement strand
GCCACGGGCGCCCGCCCAGGGCGCGGCCACCAAGTGGGAAGGCGCGACAGGCCCGCGCCCGGGCGGGCGGTGGGCGGCAGGACCCGCGCCGCCTTCCCCTACCGCTCCACCCCGAGGTGCTGGTAGAGGTTCGCGAGCTGCCTCTCGTCCCCGAGCAGGATCAGCGTGTTACCCGCCTCGAGAACCGTCTCGACCGGCGGGTTGATCATCATCCCCGTTTTCTTGAGGATGCCAATCACCATCGCGTTCGAGACCTCGCGGATGCGCGACTCGCGAAGCATCTTCCCGATGAGCGGGGAGTGGTGCGAGAGGACCAGCTCCTCGAGGCGGAGCGTGAGGTCCTGGCCGCGCGTCACGAAGTCGAGGAAGTCGCAGACGTGCGGGCGCACCGCGAAGGAGGCCATGCGCGCCCCCGCGATCTGAGCGGGGAGGATCACCTGGTCCGCGCCCGCCCGCTTCAGCTTCCTGACCGACTCCTCGTCCACGCCGCGCGAGATGACGAGGAGGTCGAGCTTGAGGCCGCGCGCGGTGAGAACCGCGACGATGTTGTCCGCGTCGGCCGGGAGCGCGCAGATGACCGCGCGCGCGCTCGCGATCCTCGCCTCCTCGAGCACGTGCTCCTCCATCGCGTTCCCCACGATCGTGAGGGCGCGCGGGAAGGCCTCGAGGAGCTGCGCGATCTTCGCCTCTTCCGTGTCGATCGCGACGTAGGGGACGCCTACGCGCTCCATCTCGGAGACGACCTCCCAGCCGGTCTTTCCGATGCCGCAGACGACGTAGTGGTCCTCGAGGTCCCGGATCTTCTTCTCCATCCGTCTCCTCCGGAGAACGTGCCGCAGTCTCCCTTCGACGATGAAGCCCGCGATCGAGCTGATCCCGAACGTCCCGATCGCGATCGCCGAGACGATCACGAAGAGCGTGAAGATCTTCCCGGGGGGCGAGAGCCCACCCGGCTTCACCTCCTGGAAGCCGACCGTGGAGGCGGTGATGACCGTCATGTAGAGGGCGTCCAGCGGCTGGAGGCCCTCGATCAGGACGTAGCCGAGCGTGCCGACGACAAGGAGGCCCGCGAGAAGGGAAACCGCGATGGTGAAGGACCGCGTGCTATCCACGCGCGCCTCGTTCGCGGGCCGTGCCGCGCCCGTTCAAGAAAGAGAGAGCTGGCGGAGTGGGAGGGATTCGAACCCTCGGAAGGGCTTTTGACCCTTCAACCGCTTAGCAGGCGGTTCGTTTCAGCCATCTCACGCACCACTCCGCCTGAATTCGTGTTGTCGCGGACCGGGCCCCGGGCCGGGTCGCCCGCGCCGGATGCCTGCGAGCGCGCCGCCAGGAATCGAGAAAGCGACCGCCCCCGCGCGAGGATGCCCCAGGCCGCGACCCGCGCCCGGATCCGGCCTCGCGCCCCACGCCCGGATTCCGCCGGCGAGCGTACCGCCGGGGATCGCTGATGCCCGCGCCCTGATCCGGGAGGGCCCGGCCGGTCCCCGGATCCTCCGGGGCTTGCCCGCCTCCGGGTCCGGCCCTTCGCCCCGCCAGCGGAGGGAGTGGGATTCGAACCCACGAACCTTATTCAGGTTAGCGGTTTTCAAGACCGCCGCCTTCAACCGCTCGGCCATCCCTCCGGAATGTCGTCCCTATTGTACCGCAAGAGCTTACCCGGTCAACACCGGATCCTTTCCTTACAACCTCGACCTTTTTGCTACCGACTCTGCTACCGCGCCGAGCGTAAAACCCTGCAACCGCTCCGCTTCCCGGCGCACCAGATCGTCGGAAATGCGTGCGTACCGCTGCGTCGTCACGATCGTCGAGTGGCCGAGGATCTGCTGGAGCGCCGCGAGGCTTCCCCCCGCCTCCAGCCACCGGCAGGCGAACGTGTGCCGCAGCTGGTGGACGTGGAAGCGCGCCACGCCGCTCTCGCGCGCGACGTACCGGTTGAACGCCCCCGACGCCTTCACCGAGTACGGTGTGAGCTTCCCGACGCGCCCCGCAAGCTCCGCAAGGAGCTCCCGGGTCAGGGGCACGCGCCGCATCCGTCCGGACTTCGTGTGGCTCACGACGATCACGCCGTCCTGGATGTCGTCGGCCCGGGCCCGGCAGAGCTCTCCCCACCGGAGCCCCGTCCCGACCGCCAGCCGGGCCACGTACCCGTGCGGGTCCGGGAGCCCCACGACTGCTCCGAGCTCCTCGTCGGCAAGGCGGTCCGGCGGCCGCTCCTGGATCCGGGGGAACAGGCGGCGCGGTATTGGAGCCCGGTCGATGAGCCCCGAGTCCTCGCACCAGAGGAAGAACGTCCGCGTCTGCGAGAGGATGTGGTGGACGGTGCAAACCGAGATCGGTTCTTGCTCCAATGCAAGCCTGAGATACCGGAGATCGTCCTTCGTGACCTTCGCGAGAAGCTTGTACCCGAGCTGCGGCTTGAGGTAGCGCCGCACTCGACACGTCACATCCGCAACGCCCTTCGCGTTCCGATGCGCCCGGACGTACGTCTCCAGCCACCGGTCCGCCGCCTGCGCGACGGTCAGCGCCGGCGGGGGTTCCTCCCCCGCCCGTATACGCCGGAGCTTCCGGCACGCCTCCTCGAGATCCGGTCCCAGGCAAATCCACCGGTCCTGTCCACCTCCCCGGAGCCGCACGTAGAAGGACGGCCCTCGCTTGAACATGCCTTTCGGCGGTCGGGGCATCTCTCACCCCTCCTTTCTGGCCTCGATCCACCGAAGGACGTCATCTTCGACGAACCGTAGCCGACCGCCGAGCCGAACGCAAGGGATCCGGCTCCGGGCCGCCCAGTCGTAGACCGTCGAGGCGCTCACCTTGAGCCACTCGGCGACTTCGTCGACGGTGAGGAGGATAGGACGCCCGTGGGCCCCGGCGCTCATAGTCCTGAAACCTCCTCCGTGAAGAAGACCCCGGAACGAGGGAAGCGCCGACCCGCGACCGCTCCAACGTGAGCCGCGTGGGACGGCAAGTCCAGGCCGTGGCCCGGCCGGCTCCGACACCGCCTCCGCAGGAACCGCGTCACCTCGCGAGCCGCATGCGCCCCGCCAGGCGGGACCAGAGCCGACGACGCAGACGCGACCGAAGACCGCGCAGGACGACGGCGCCCGTCGCAGCCGCAGCGACCCAGTGCGCAATCCCATGCCCCAAGGGCCGGACCGCGTCGAAGGGAAGCTGCGCGGCGAGTAGGTCGCTCGATCGCCACAGCACGGCAAGGACCGCAAGCGTCGCCACGCTCTTGAATCCGAGCCTCGCGACGATTCGCAGCAGGCCGCGAAGGGACTCGACGATCCCCACGGCGAGCAGCACGGAGAGCCAGAGCACTGGCCGGAGAAGCTGTCGTCTCATGGCGTGTTGGGTTAATGATCATGAGCCAACGCTCCCTCGTCCGAGCTCGTGAGGTCTCGACCACCCGCAATGCGGTACTTGCCCGCGTCCTCGGGATCGAGCGAGACCCAGATTCGATCAAAGATGGTCCCTTCACTGATAGTGCCAATCTCGGAAAGCCAGATGAGGCGCAGCGCCTTGGCCGGCTGGAAGGCCAGCGCGGCACCGACGGACCGGATGGTCGCGAGGCGCCGGACCGAGGAGGTCGCAACGAGCACGCGGACCGCCGTGAACGAGGCGGTCACGCCGAAGACGTCCCGATAGCGGGCATACCCACCCTGGGCGAGATAGTTCAGATAGAACCGGATGGTCTTCGCGAATCCCCGCTCCCTGTTCGCGACGCTTTCGGTCCCCCGGTCGACCTCCAGAAAGAAGAGGGCGGTCTCGACCCCGCGTGCAATGGCGAAGACGCCGTCTGGGGTATGCCCGACCTTCTCGCCCGGTCTTGCGATGTCTGCGGCGACGTCGCGGGCGATTCTGCGTGGCACGCTTCGATCCCGGTGCTCCATCACATGGTCCGCGAGGAAGCCGAGAAGCGATAGGTCAGGGTGCCGTGCGCAGGCCTGTGCGACGGCGATGCGGACGTCTGTAACGGCAAGGAAGTGATTGAGGAAGTAGGAATCTCTGGGACGCAGACGGGCGCGCGAATTCCCGAGTGTTCCGGCTGGCACCTCCATGTTCCCGGCAACGTGATCCAAACCCTGCTGTGTGAGGAACGTGACGCGGTCGCCGACCCCGGGGACACGGAAGGTCCTCAGGTACCCCGCCGAAGAAAGAAGACGGACCCGGCGCCGCGCGGTCTGGCTCGATACGAAGTGGAGTCGCTCCACCTGGGAGAGCGACAGAAACCGGTACTTGTAAAGGGAAAGCAGGAGCTCCCGATCGCGCGTCGTCAGCTCGACGCGCCGCCCCTCCCCTTTCTTGCTTGCAGCATCCATCAGAACACATCTCCCAGATGGACGTTCGGGAACAGCCCTCCCAGAGCCTGGTCACCGGCCGCGTGCGGCCGGACACCGAACTGCTCGAGCGATCGCCGGATCGCCTCGTCGCGGATTGCGTCGGTTCCTCCGTGCGGTGGCGGGCACGTCTCGGTCAGCACGAGCGCACCGTCCACGAGGCAGTACGCGACGCCGATGGGGAGCGACGTGAGCCGGGCGTGATCGAATCGAGGCGCGGCCCCTTCGAGCTCACGGGTGAGCCGACGGGCGTCGGTGGCCCCGACCTGGAAGACCACGATCGTGCCGACGTTGCCGAGGATCTCCCGCATGACCGGCTCGGGAATCTGCCCGCACTGCTGATGGAACAGGTGCAACCAGAGACCGTACTTCCGGGCGCGCGACAGCATTTTTTCGTACGAAGTCCCGGCGCCCCCGCAGAACGATTGGAATTCGTCAATGTAGAGGGAGAAGGGGCGCCGCTCCGCCTTCGGGATGTTCGCCCGGCTCATGACGGCCTGCTGGATCTTCGCGACGACGAGCTGACCGAGCAGCTGCGCGTTCAGCTCCCCCAGGATCCCGTCGGAGAGGTTGAAGAGCACGATCTTGCCGCTGTCCATCGCCGCACGCACGCTCAGGCCTGCGCCGGGCTGGCAGAGAATGTTTCGGACGACCTTGGGCTGCAGGAACCGGCCGAGCCGGTTAAGCAGCGAAAGGTGCGCGTCCTTCGGATACAAGGGGTAGACCGACGTCCAGAAGTGCCGGACTTCCTCGTTCTCGATGCGACCCACGGCCCATCGACGATACGTGTCATCGGTGCGGTCGAGGAGGTGCGGGATGTCGAGAAGGGTCGTCCCGGGGATCGAGATCAAGGTGCAGAGCGTGAACCGGAGGATCATCTCCATGCGGGGGGCCGCGGAGCCGTCCTCGGCGATGAGGCGGTGGAAGACGGTCAAGGTCTCGTCCACCTTCCGATCGAAGTCCTCCCCATCGTCGAGGTGGAGCGGATTCAACGGGACGGGCCGATCCGTGTCCGCCGGGTTCACGTAGATGACATCGTCGAGGCGACCCTGAGGTACGAGGGGGAGAAGCTCCTCGGTGAAGAGCTCCGACTCCGGCCCGATAACGCCGATCCCCATGCCGCGGGCGGCGTCTTGCAGGAAGAGATTCCGGAGAAGCGTAGTCTTGCCCATGCTCGTCTTTCCGATCCCATACACGTGCCGGTTCCGCACGCGGTCCGGGAGGATGACCGGTATCCGATCCGCGCCGATCGTCCGCTCCGGAGCGTGCCGACGCGCCGCGTGTCGGGCCGCCACGTACGGCCAGCCCTTCGTTCCGTACGCCACGGGCGGGGAGTGGGTACCGATCACGACTCCATCCCGGGCGTACTCGTCATAGAGGTCGAGGAGTCGCTCGACGATCCGGGTACTTGCGCGTTCACGATCCGACGCCAGAATCCTCTCGATATCCGCATGAGACAGGAGATCCGGCCGCGTGCAGCTGAAGTGGAATGCGAAGGTACGCAGCTGCTGGATGCGAGCACCTTCCGCCGCGAATTCCAGCCGCTTCAGTCGACGGTACTCCCCATGGGCGGAACACGCGACAGAGATGCCGTAGCAGAGAAGACCTGGCAATGACACGGTCATGTCGATCATGATTCGCCTCCTCGGCCGTCTTCCATGTCGGCGGCGTCGTCGATATTCGCGGTGGCAGGATCCTGCTCGACTACCTTGTGGGTGTGGTATTCCCAGAGCAGACGACCGAGCCCGTGCCCGACCAGTTTGCCACCGAGGACGGCTACGGAGATAGCCAGAACGAGCCAGAAGAATGTCCACACGGCTAGCTACTCCTTCCGATGCCGGGCGAATCGCCTCGCCTTCCGTTCCACCAACTCACGCTCAACCTCGGCGAGGATCTCCTCTCGGGTCACCTGCTTCGCTTCCGGGACAAGCCGGATCCACGCGCGGAGGAACGTGTTCCTCGACTCGGAGTCGGAAAGAGACGCCGACTGGGAGCGGATGTACTGCTCCTTCCCTTCGGCGATCTCCTTCCAGGCGGCTCCTTGGTTCCTCCCCACCCTGCAAGCCTCCTCATGGACGTTCCACTGCAGGGTCATTCGCAGGAAGACGAGGAGGAGAATAAAGAGGATGACGTCGGTCGTCGGGGCGAACAGCCTGGAGATGGCGTCGACCGCGGATACGACGATCGCAGAGACGATCGCGGACGATGCCCAGAACCGCCAGTTGACACCGGGGGATCCGACCCCGTCCTGGTTGCTTCGGGAAGATCGATTATTCATATGTGTTCTCCTATGAGTAACCTAGGCATAGATGCACATCGTCTCATCCGGCTACTGGTTGGGAGCTGTTGCTCCGTTTCCGGTGGCGAGGAGCCGTCTGACATGACGGTCAGTGACCGCGAATTCGTCGGCTATCGCCCTGACGACGGCGACTCTCGCCGTTCCGTGTCGGTCAAGTTCTCCGTGACGGACAAGGACCTTCTCCTTGAGCTGAGCGCCCGTGAGTGGACGTTTGCGCAGGCGGAGAAAGTACCCGGGTCCTGCCCCGAGAGAATCGCGAAGCCACGCCTTGACGGTCTTCGGGATTACATCCCAAGGAACCGACCGATAAAGCGAGGGGTAGGTGGCCCCGCGATCGCTTCGTGGAGGCGGGCTCTTCTTGAGGATCCGCACGAGACAGTTCTCATGCGCTTTGAGGTCGACCCGAATCCACGCCTGCACATGCGCCGGAGCGGAATCGAGGTATAAGGAAACGTACACGGTAGGGCTCCTCCTTCAAGGTCAGCATCTCGGTCCTGGTCTTTGGCGTCTGGAAGAAGGAGCGGTCTGGCGAGGACTTGACTCCCTGTCGCCGGCTGGTAAGGTGCCGGTGGAGGGATAGAAGGCTCTGCGCCGTCGGAAGGCTCCTTCTTCCGAGCTGGTGCACGCGCTCTTTGAACAGCCGCCGCTGTTGCAGCAGCGGTCGGCCTTCCCTTGGAAGAGCGCGGCAGGGATCAGGGACGAACGGAGGAGCCCTCGTCCGTTGGCTGTTTCGGAATCGGTTTGTGGTCGACGGCATCGAACAACTCCAGCCGCAACGTGTCGCAACACGTGCGATTGGAGCGCTCTTGCCGTTCTGAAGCTCTGCAGGGATAGGCCGTACGGCTTCGGGCCACTGGCGTAGCCCGCTTCCCAAGACCTCCGACTGAGGAGAAGGGCTTGAGAAGAAAAAGCAGAGCTCGTGTCAGAAGGGAGGGCGCTCGCTACAAAGCCGTGGACCTATTCTCGAGTAGTCCGCTCAGACTCGGGTGGGTCTGGAACAGCCGAGCGAGACTTTCCTTCGACCAGATTGTGTTGGATCGTATTCTCTAGACTACCCTCCCGTGATGACTTCCCTCTAACCCAATGTATAGCCGCGTCATG
>JBDRFQ010000197.1:0-5884 GCA_043818685.1 Candidatus Eiseniibacteriota bacterium | reverse complement strand
CGGCGATCCGGACTGTCTGATCGTCGTCACCATATCCGGGGCGATGACGATCGCCAAGATGGGCAAGGTCCTCTGCGAGATGATCGATGAGGGCCTTGCCCATGTCATTGTCAGCACCGGCGCCCTGATGGCTCACGGGCTCTCCGAGGCGATCGGGGGCGTCCACTACAAGCACGACCCGAGCAAGAGCGACAACATCCTCTTCGAACAGGGTTACAACCGCGTCTACGACACGCTCGAGATGGAGGCGAATCTCTGCGCGGCGGAGCGCCTCGTTTCCGAGGTCTTGAGCGGCTACGACTGGTCGCGCCCGACCTGCTCGCGCGAGTTCAACCGCGAGATCGGGCGGCGGCTCGTCGAGCTCGAGCAGATGCCGAGCGTTCTCGGCTCCGCCTATGCCAAGGGTGTTCCCGTCTACGTTCCCGCGTTCACCGACTCCGAGCTCGGTCTCGACGTGGCGACGTACGCGATGAAGCGGTCGGTGGAGGCGCGAGGCTCCGCCGATCCCGCTTCCCTCTTTTCTGAGGTGCCGCTTTTCAACCCGTTCCTGGACCTTTTCGACTACACGCGGAGGATCCTCGGCGCGAAAACCATCGGGATCTTCACGATCGGGGGAGGGGTTCCGCGGAACTGGGCGCAGCAGGTGGGGCCGTTCGTCGACATCACGAACATGCGGCTCGGAACGGAGATTCGCCAGCCGCGCTTCCGCTACGGAATCCGCATCTGTCCCGAGCCGGTGCACTGGGGCGGCCTCTCCGGCTGTACCTATCGGGAAGGGGTCTCGTGGGGGAAGTTCATCCCGCGCGAGGAGGGGGGGCGCTTCGCCGAGGTGTACTGCGACGCGACCATCGCCTGGCCGATCCTCGTTCGCGCCCTCCTCGAAGAGCGCTGATGAAAGGCGCCCGCCCCCGCCGGTTTCTCGATCTCCCTCCCTGTCCGGCCGAGGAGGCCGAGGTCGTCGTTCTTCCCCTGCCGCTCGAGAGAACGGTCACCTACGGGCGCGGCGCCGCGACCGGGCCGCGCGCGATCCTCGAAGCGAGCGCTCAGATCGAGCTCTTCGACGAGGAGACCGGGGTTGATTTTGAAAAGGGGCCGCGCATCCACACGGCGGAGGCGATCCGGCCCGGCGACAAGCCGGTCGAGAGCTACCTCGACGAGGTCTCTCGCCGCGTGAGAGAGCTTCGCGGGCGCTTTGTTCTCTCTCTCGGCGGGGAGCACACCGTCACCTACGGCGCGGCGCGGGGACTTGTCGACGCCCTCGGCGATCTCACGATCGTCCAGATCGACGCGCACGCGGACCTCATCGATTCGCTCGAGGGGAAGAGGTGGTCTCACGGGACCGTGATGCGCCGCCTGTGGGAAGAAGGATGCCGGCTCGTCCAGATCGGCACCCGCAGCCTCTCGCGCGAGGAGCACCAGCTCGTGCGGGGGGGGGACCGGGTTCGCGCCTTTTTCGCCCACCGTCTCGAGGAGGAGTGGGACGAGGCGACCCGGCTCATCGGGGAGCTCGAGGGGCAGGTCTACCTCTCGCTCGACGTCGACGGTCTCGATCCGTCGGTTCTCCCGAGCACGGGCACCCCGCAGCCGGGCGGGCTCTCCTGGAAGCAGGCGACGGCGGTTCTCCGAGCGGTCGCTCGCGCGCCGAGAGCGAGGCTCGTCGGGGCGGACATCGTGGAGTATGTGGCGAGCCCGAATCCCCCGGGATCCGATCTCGCCGCCGCGAAGCTCGCGACGCGCCTCATTGCCTACCGGGAATCCGCGCGGGGCGAGCGGCGCGCCTGAAGAGACAAGCGCGCGGTCCCGGCTAGCCGCCCTTTCGAGTCTTGCCCGCCGCCGGGCTCCCGGGAGGCAACCCGGCCGGGGCGTCTTGAAGCGAGGCGAGGACGTCCTCCGCTTCTCTCCTCACCAGGAAGGCCCTGTCCCACTCGAAGTTCTCGTCCTTTCCGAGGATCAGGTTGCAGGTGGCCTCGAGCTTGGCGCGCTCCTCGCCGGTGAGGTGGCCGTGAAGCGCGAGCTTCCCCAGGCTCCGCACCGCCTTGGAACGAATCCCCGGGTTCAGGTCCGCGAGGTTCTTCTGCAGCCGTTCGACCACGCGCCGCCGCGTCGCCTTCGGGATCTTCCCCTCGGGGATCGACTCGGCCAGCTTGCCGATCGTCCTCGCCGCCGTATCCCGGAGATCCAGGTCCCTCGAGCGGGCGGACTCGAGGGCGAGGGGCATCGCGCGCACGACCTCGGGTGCCTTGATCTTGCTGAGGGCATAGAGGACGAACGAGCGGAGATCCGCGCTCTTGCTGGCCCGGTAGGTCCGGATGAGCGGGTCGACCGCGGCCGCGCCCATCACGCCCAGCGACTTGGCGGCGACCATCTGCGCCTTGACGTCCCCCGAGCCGAGCTCCTTCACCAGCAGCGGGATCACCTCCGGGCCGAGAGCGGCGGTGACGACGGTGGCCTCGTCGAGAAGGGGCGCGAGGTCCGGTCGATCGAGCGGGTCGATGTAGAAGAGGGTCGAGACCATGTCGAAGAGGGCCTTGATCGTCCCCTTGTCGGCACGCGGGATCGCCTTCTTCACCAGGGCCAGGCCCTGCCGGAGGTCCAACGCGTTCTTGCTGGCCAGGAGTCTTGCGATCTCCTCGTTCGTCTGCTTGCTCATGGCGATTTCCTCGTGGCGGGTTCGGTTCCTGCCGACCGCCTTTCAACCGTGTCGATCTGCGGCCCTTGATTGTACAGCAAGGGGTCCGCCTTGTCGCGCCCGGAAACGGCCCCCCGCGCCTCCCGGACGCCCGGCAAACGGTTCGGCCGGGCCGCACGCGCGGGATGCCGTGCCCACCGTAGGGGAAGCGATCCGGAGGCGGCCGCGAGGAGAGCACCGGAGTGGGTTGTCGGGCCGGTTCAAGGCCGGCCGGGCTCCGGTACCCCGTCGAAGAAATCGACGACCCCGGTCTCCAGAGAGTACTCCGCCCCCACGATGAGAAGCCCGTCTCTCCGAGCCAGCTGTTCGAGGAGTCTCGATCCGTGTCGCAGGTTGTCGGCGGAAGCACGGACGTTGGCCCGAACGGCGTGACGGGCCAGGGCGTCCGGATCGTGCCCCAGGTCCGTTTCGAGCAGCGCCTCGACGGACGGGCGAATGCGATCGACGATCGAGCGGAGATTCGGCGATCGGTTCTCGGTCGGGCGCCGAAGCTCCTCCAAGACTGCCTGAACAGCTCCGCACCGGCTGTGGCCCAGAACCACGACGAGACGAGTGCCGAACCGCTCCGCGGCGAACTCGACGCTGCCGACTTGAGAAGGAGCAACGATGTTTCCGGCAACGCGAACCACGAAGAGGTCGCCGAAGCCTTGGTCGAAGACGAGCTCCACGGGCACGCGCGAGTCGGAGCACCCGAGGACGGCCGCGAAAGGCTCTTGGCCCGCCGCCAGCTCGGCGCGTCGCCCCGGACCGGGGGCCGTGTCGAAGCTCCGAACTCCCGAGGAGAACCGGCGGTTCCCCTCTCGGAGGCGGCGGAGTGCTTCAAGCGCCGACATCATGGCCTCGCTCCTTGTCCGGACGCTGCCTCCGGCCGATCGGGCGTCTCTTTCGAGCCGCGCCGGGGGGCGTTGTGGTGCGGGCGGGCGCCGGGGCGCTTCCTCCGGTCCCGTCGCGGAGCCGGCCGCTGCTCACGGCGCCGCCGCCGTCGCGTGCCGCGCGATCAAGTCCAGCGCCTCGTCGAAGGTCAACCCTCGCTTCGCCAGCTCCTCGATCCCCTCCGGGCTGCGCTCGCCGGAGTCGAGGACGGCCGTCACGACCGCGCGGTTTCCGCTCAAGGTGTAGTCCGTGAGCAGAGCGGACACGTCGCCGGTTCCGCCCGCCTCGACGTCCAGAACCTGGACCGGCGTGCCGAGTGAGAAATCGAGGGATCCGAGCTCCAACCGGCGCACACCGGCATTGCCCCGCGTCGTCCACAGCACCCGCCCCCGGGTCGCGTCGTACACGACCGAACGTCTCGTTTGAGTGCTGCTGACGTCGTCGAGAATGCGAAAGGCGTGGTCTATCGCCCGACCATCTCGCTCGGGGTCGTAGTCGCGGAGAAGCGCCGCGATGCGAACGAAGCGACCGTAGGAGTCGCTTCCAGCCGCGATGTCGATCTCGCCTCCGAACGCCGCGTCGAGAGGAATGTGACCGAGGGCCTGCCGGTACGTCGTGTTCGTCAGGGCACACACCTCGGCGGCCTCTCCCGAGAAGACGGTCGGCTCACCGTCGAGATACTCGATCACCGCGCACTCTCCGCTCGCGTCAGCGATCAGGTAGTGCCAGCCCTCTCCGTCGGGCCTGAGATCGTCGAGGTGCGCGACGACCTCTCCAACCGTTGCGAAGCAATCCAGCTGGTACTGCATCCACTGTGGGCACGAGACGCCGGGACGGCCGTCGTCCGGCGGATAGACCGCGGTAAGGCTCGTCTCGTCCACGATCAGCCCCGCCTCGTTCATCCCGCCCTCGATGAAGTCGCGGCCGTAGCAGGTGAACGTCACCGATCCGTATCGAGAGATCCAGCGTGCGGTCTCGCTCGCAGAGGGTGCGGGCCAATCCCCCTTCCAGGGGAGGACCGTTTTCTCCACCCCCCGCTTGTTCACGACGACCTGGCCGGGAACGGGTGTGCGCCAGTCCAGGTTCTGACCGTAAACGACCTCGTTCTCGGCCGAGAGCGCGAACACCGAGCAGGCCTCCGACGATCCCGACGCGGACAGGACGGCGACCGACGCGAGAATCGGCAGACCGAAGAGCATGCACGAACGCGCGCTGTTCATGTGGTTGCGGCTCCTCATCCGGCTCTTCGACCCGTGTCCCGCCCGGCCCGACGGGAGTGCGACCGGCGGGGCCGGGGCCCGAGCCGCCGCCGGGCTCCGGGAGGACCGAGGGCACGAACGGTCGAGCTCCGTCTCACCCTATCGACGGATCGACGTCCGGTTCGGCGCCCGGTTCGCCCCCCCCACGCCGAGCACACTCGGTACTTCCTGCCGATCGCCGCTGTTTGGTCGTTCGCATCCATGCGGATGGTGGCGATCCCGACAACGGTCCCCTCCCGGGCCTCAATCATCGCGGCAGCAGCTTGGATCTGCGCCCCGGTCTCGATCCACTCGTCGACCAGCAGGACCCGGGCCCCGGGCGGGAAGGCGTCCCTTCGGATCTCGAGGCGCTTGACGTCGCCGGAGTAGTCTCTGAACTCCAGGCCGTCGGTGTCGACCGGCAGCTTGCCGCCCTTGCGGATCGGGACAACGCCGACGGCGAGGCGGCGTGCGATCGCGGTGCCGAGGATGAAGCCGAGGGCTTCGATGCAGGCCACACAATCGATCCGAGTGTTCTGAAACGGCCGAGTCAGGTCCTCGACGAGCTGCCCGAAGCACTCCGCGTCCGCGAACAAGGGGGTTACGTCATTGCGGCCGCCCGTCGCGGCCGTGTCGATCTTGCAGAGGTAAGGCTTCATGTCACCCTGCCGGCCTGAGGTCAGCGCCTGTTCGAAGAGAAGCCTCCACGGCCTTGCCCTTTGGCATGACGCGATGCTCGGCGATGTCCTATCTCTCGCGCAGGAGCCTCCGGTACAGGTTCTTGCCCTTCTCCGGGTCTCCGAACGTCAGCACCTCGTCGTCCCTCCACAGGCCGCCGACGGGCGCAAGGACGGCCTCGGCCATGGAACGGAACAGCTCCTCCTGCTCGGCGCGATCGGTGATTCGATAGAACCGCACCAACGACCCGAAGATCACCGGCTCCTGTTCCTGAAGGAACTCGAAGGCTCTCTTGTCCCCCGCGAACTGAAGGTTCCGGACCTCGAAGTACTGCCGAACGAGCCAATAGACCCCCTGATGCAGAAGATAGCTCGAAAGCACCGGCATCGATTCGCGACGATCTCGG
>JBDRFQ010000196.1:0-3632 GCA_043818685.1 Candidatus Eiseniibacteriota bacterium | reverse complement strand
TGCGAGAAGCCGAACGTCATCCGGGAAACATCCGGCATGATGCTGAAGACCGGCAAGGAGATCGCCCGCGAGTACCCGGGGATCGCCCTCTGGGACACGAACATCGACGCCCAAATGATGTGGCTCACGAAGAACCCGGAGGACTACGGGGTGATCGTGGCGGGGAACATGTTCGGCGACATCGTCTCTGACGGCTTCGCGGGGCTCGTCGGGGGGCTCGGGTTCGCGTGCAGCGCGAACCTCGGCGAGACGTGCGCGATCTTCGAGCCGACGCACGGCTCGGCGCCGAAGTACGCGGAGCTGAAGCCCTCGATCGTCAACCCGATCGCCATGATCCTCTCGGCCTGCATGATGCTCGAGCATCTCGGCGAGACCGGGCGCGCGGAGAAGATCCGGTCGGCGATCGGCACGGTGGTTGAAGAAGGTACGGTTCGTACCTATGACATGATGCGCTTTCCCGGCTCGCCGAAGGCGCTCGAGCGGGGCGCCGTTTCGACCGAGCGGATGACCGACGCGATCATCGCCCGGCTTTAGGGACGAGGGCGTTCCGCGAGAGACCCCGGCACCCGCCGGAGAGTTCGTTCCGCCGCGGGACGGGCTGCTGCCTCGGCCCGTCCCCGCGCTTCCCCCCGGGAGGTTCGTTCCGGAATGACGGAGACGATCCGCGCGATCGCCCTTTTCTCCGGAGGGCTCGACTCGACCCTCGCGGTGCGGGTCGTTCGCGATCAGGGGATCCATGTGCACGCCCTCCGGTTTCAGACCGGCTTCTGTCTCTCCGACGACCGGGGAAGGAAGCACGCGAACCCGGGGGAGATCTACAGGACCGATGCGGCGGCGGGGGGGGAGAGGCTCGGCGTCCCCGTCGAGGTCATCGACATCTACGAGGAGTACTGGGACATCCTCACCAGCCCCCCCCACGGCTACGGGTCGATGATGAACCCGTGCATCGACTGCCGGATTCACATGCTTCGCGTGGCGAAAGAGAAGATGGCCGAGCGCGATGCGCGCTTCGTGTTCACCGGCGAGGTTCTCGGGCAGAGGCCGATGACGCAGCAGCGAAGGACGCTCCGGCTCATCGAGAAGGAGAGCGGCCTCGATGGGCTTCTCCTCCGCCCGCTCTCGGCGAAGCTCCTCGAGCCGACCCTCCCGGAGAAAGAGGGATGGATCGACCGGGAGAAGCTCTTCGATTTCTCGGGGCGCGGCCGGAAAGGCCAGATGCGCCTCGCCGGCGAGCTAGGCATCGAAGAGTATCCCGCCCCGGCGGGCGGGTGCTGCTCGCTCCTCGATCCGGTCTTCGCGGCGCGCCTCACCGATCTCCTCGAACGGCTCGGGCCGGACGAGAGGCTTGCGCGGGAGGAGGTCCACCTCCTCAAGGTCGGGCGGCATTTCCGCCTCTCGCCGTCGGCGAAGTTGATCGTCGCCAGGGACGAGGGGGAGTGCCGCGTCGTTCACTTCCACGGGCGTCTCGGCTGGAGGCTGGAAGCGGTCGATGTCCGCGGCCCGGTCGCCCTCGTGCAGGGGGAGCCGAGCGAGACCGACCTTCTCACCGCCGCGGGGATCACGGCGTCCTACGGCGACGGGAAGAGGGCCCCCGCGGTTCGGGTGCGGATCGAGCGCGGGGGCGTGAGCCGCGAGGTGGAGGCGGCGCCTCTCTCCCGGGAGATCTCGGCGTCGCTCCGGATCGAGTGACGGGCTTAGCGAGGAGGGAGGGAAACATGGCGGTACAGCCGGACCGGTGGATTCGGAGGATGGCGCTCGAGGCCGGGATGATCGAGCCGTTCGCGGAGGGCGGGGCGCGTCCCGGGGTCGTTTCGTACGGCCTCTCCTCCTACGGCTACGACGCCAGGCTCGCCGGCGAGTTCGAGGTTTTCACGGGTGAAGGTTGTGAGCGGATGGATCCCAAACGGCCTCAAGAGGGGGCGTTCGCCGAGCATCGGGGAGACGTTCTCGACCTTCCTCCCCACTCCTTCGCCCTCGGCCGCACGATCGAGTACTTCCGGATCCCGCGCGACATCCTCACGATCGGCTTCGGGAAGTCGACGTACGCCCGCTGCGGCGTCCTCGTGAACGTGACCCCTTTCGAGCCGGAGTGGGAGGGGTACGCGACGCTCGGGATCTCGAACACGGGGCCTCGGCCGGCGCGGATCTACGCGAACGAGGGGATCGCGCAGATCGTCTTTCTGAGGGCGGAGGAGGCGTGCGAGGTCTCCTATCGAGAAAAGGCGGGCCGCTATCAGGCGCAAAAGGCGATCACCCCGCCGCGGGTTTGAAGCCGACCGGGCCTCACCGCTTCCATCACGCGCCGATCGCCCTCTCCGGATCGCCAATGGCTCGGCAGGCCGGGTCTCCCTCGGGACCCGCTGCGAAAGCGCGGCGCGCTTTCTCGCTTGCACCGCTCGGCCACCCGCCCCCGCGGGAGGGGGCCGCGCGGCCCCGCAATCGAGGGGACGGGTACCCGGCCTCGTCGGAGCGATCCCTCGGGAGACCAGGCCCACCTCGCCGGCGCGCGCGGAGGCACCGCCTCCATTGGCTCGGTACCAGAACCCTCATTCTCCTCCGCTTCACACCCTGCCCCGCCGAGCCCGGGCATCAAACCCCGTCCGAGCGGTTGACCGCATCGGGCGGGGTCTGCTAGATTGCCGAGCCGGAACCGGCGCTCGCCCGAAAGAGGAAGGGTCTTCCATGAGCAAGGACCGTTCGGCGCTTTTTCGGAATCTCCCCTCGGTCGAGCGCCTCCTCTCCGATCCGATGATCGGCGAGGCGATCCGTTCCTTCCCCCGCCCGATCCAGGTGGAAGCGATCCGCGACGCGCTGGAGGAGGTGCGCGAGGAGATGCGGCGGGGAGGGGGCCCGGCGGAGAGCGCTCTTCCCGATCCAGCGACCTACCGCGACCGGATCGTCGCGGCCGCGGAGCGCCGCCTCCGGCCGAGCCTCCGGCGCGTCATCAACGCGACAGGGATCGTCATCCACACGAACCTCGGGAGGGCGCCGCTCGCCGAAGACATCTTCGACCGGGCGCGCTCGGTCGCGACCCGGTACTCGAACCTCGAGTTCGATCTCGACGCGGGAACACGGGGGTCGCGGTACGTGCACGCGGAGAGGCTGCTCCGTGAGCTGACCGGCGCCGAGGCCGCGCTCGTCACGAACAACAACGCCGCTGCGGTCCTGGTCTCCCTTCACGCGCTCGCCTCCGGCAGGGAGGTGATCGTCTCGCGCGGAGAGCTGATCGAGATCGGCGGGAGCTTCCGCCTTCCGGAAATCATGGAGGCAGGGGGGGCGCGTCTGGTCGAGGTCGGCACCACGAACCGCACCCGTCCCGACGACTACCGAAGGGCGATCACGTCCGAAACGGCTCTTCTCATGAAGGTTCATCTGTCGAATTTTCGTCTGGAAGGGTTCACGTCGGAGGTTTCCGCGTCCGAGCTCGCCGAGCTCGGGGAGGAGCGCGGCGTTCCCGTCCTCTACGACCTCGGGAGCGGCGCGTTCGTCCGTGTGGGGCCGGGGGGGGAGCCGACCGCCCGCGAGGAGCTCGCGCGCGGGCCGGCGGTCCTCACGATGAGCGGCGACAAGCTGCTCGGTTCGGTTCAGGCGGGAATCATCCTCGGCAGGAAGGGGGAGCTGGAGCGGATCCG
>JBDRFQ010000195.1:0-4318 GCA_043818685.1 Candidatus Eiseniibacteriota bacterium | reverse complement strand
CCGGCCGCCCCTCCTTAGTGACGGATCCGGGGGGGCAAGAGACGCGAGAACGGACCGATTCCACCCGGTCCCTCTAGGGGGAGCGGCGCCCTTCGCCCGTCGATCGCGGGGCATCCCCTCCGGGCCCCTGGCGGGATGCAGAGCCCTCTCCGGCGATCTCGAGGCTCGCCGGCGCGCCCCGGAGGCGGAGGAGAATTCGGATCCAGAACGGGCGCGGAGGGGCGGCGGCGTGATAGCGGGCGAGCGTTCCGCCGAACGATTCCTTGAAGCGGGAAATGCTCGGGTGGTTGACGCCGAGGAAGTCGAACTCGGGGATCCCCTCGGCGGCGAGCTCGGAGAGGATGCGTATCAAGAGGAAGGCCGACTCCCCTCCCCGCCCGATCTCCCAGTCGACGCCGCTCTCCAGCGAGTACGCCCTCCTCCCGTCCATCCCGATGAGAAAGGTCGCCGCGGTGCGCCCTCCCCTGAGGAGCTCGTAGACGCGACCCCGCCCCGACTCGACGATCCAGCGACCGAGCCCCGCCTCCTCCTCTTCCGGGATCGGGAAGCGCTTCCGCTGGCGGCGGTAGCTCGCCAGCACGAGGCGGCAGTGCTCCTCCGAGCTCAGGGAGCGGCGAACGACCGCCCCCTCCTCCTCCGCCCTGCGGACGCGCCTCCTCTGCGATTTCTCCATCCGGCCGAGCAGGCTCTCCGCCGTCGCCCCCCGGAGGTCGATGCGGAGCGTGTAGCGGTACGCGAGCTCCCACCCCTCCGCGCCGAACGCGCGGACGTCCTCCCCTTCCGGCGGGAGGAGGAGGGAGAGGAGCGGATACCGTCCCGCGAGGTACCGGAGGAGACCGCGCACCGTCTCGGGTCTCCCCTCCTCGGCGAGGAGCGGGAGATAGGGGAGGAGGTAGGGAGCGGTCGCGATCGAAAGGCCGGCCCGGCGCCTCACCGGGAGCGCCGCGCCCCCGACGAGGTCCCCGCGCCGGAAAGCCCCGACCAGGCGGACGCGGCCGCCGTATGCGCGGGCGATCCGGTCCACCCACTCCCTCGAGGCGAAGAGAGGGGTCGAGGCGCACGCATCGACGAGCTCGTCCCAGAGGCGCGCCTCGCTCGCCTCGAGGAGGCGGACCTCCTCCGGCGCCGCGCTCACCTCGCGCCTCCCGGCCCGGAGACCCGCGCGGTCGGAAGCGCACGGAACGGTCCGAGCGGTTCACACCCGAACCATTCCTCCCACGCGCCGCCGAAGAAGAGGATCTCCTCCCTCCCCGTCGCCTCGGGGAGGAAGGCGAGGGAGCGCGCGATCTCGATTCTCAGCGCGGGCGCGGATTCCGGAAGGCGACCGGCGAGCGCGTACAGCTTCCTCTCCCCGCGAAGGACGAGAAGAGGCGCCGTGCGGCCGCCCCCGATTCTCGCCTCGTAGACGGCGCCCATCTTCCTCTCGAGAGCGAGACGGGCAACCGGGTCGTCCGGCTCCGTCGAACCCGGCTCCACGGAAAGCGCGGCGGGCGGGCCCTCCTGCGGGAGGGGGAGGGAAAAGCCGTGGCGCGGCTCCACCCTCCACCCCGCCCATGAGAGCGCGCGAAGATCGACGAGGGAGGGGGGCGTGTCGCAGACGAGACGCCCGTAGTCCGCGGCAAGCTCCCTCGCCAGCGAGGAAAGGACCTCGACCCCCTGGGGGATCCTCTTCGTCGGCGAGACCCCCTCCCGATGAAAGAGATGGAGCGAGAAGAGAGGATAGGGGATGGGCCCGCGGACCCGCGCCCTCCCCGGCGTCCCTGCCGTCAGGAGAAGGGCGCCTCCGGCGATCTCGTCGCCGAGCCGGCAGAGGTGGAGCACCCAGGAGGAACCGAGGGCGGAGGCGAGCGTCTCCGCCCAGACCACCCGGGAGAAGAGGAGCCCGGCCCCGCTCGCATCGAGGGCGTTGCTCCACTCCTCGGTCTCTTCCGCACGGGTCGCTCGAATGACCTCGACCGCGGCCACGTCCTAACCCGTCCCCCGGAGGAAGCCGAAGAGACGCGCCCCCACCGAACGAGCGGACGCCGCCGGCACGACCGCGCGCCCCGCCCGGATCGAACGAAGAAACCCGGAAGGGGAATCGAAAGGAGGAACCTCGTGGAAGATCCGCCCAAGCTCGAACGGGAGGTGAGCGTCCGACCCGCACGCCGCGAGGAGGCCCGTCTCCCCGGCAAAGGCCGCCGCGCGCTCGTTGTCGCTCTCGTGCGGGGTCCGCCCGTTCCGCACCTCGAAGAGGTCGATCCGCGGGACGCAGCGCTCGATCGCCTCGCGGAAGAGCCGGCTCTTCCGCTTCCGGTCGAAGGGGTGCGGCACGTAAACGAGGCCCCCCTGCTCGTGGATCGCGTCCATCGTCTCCTCCGGGGAGAGCCCGGGAGGGACGATCGTCTCGAGAAAGAGGCCGATCACGTCCCCGAGCGAGGTCGTGACCTCCTCGCCCACGATCACGCTCACCCTCCCGCGGTCCCGCAGATGGAGCGCCCCCTCCAGCGTGTCGTGGTCGGTGATCGCGTAGGCGTCGATCTTCTTCTCGGACGCGGCCCTCTCGAGATCCCCGAACGTGTTCCCCGAGTCGTCGGACACGTCCGTGTGCACGTGGATCTCGACACGCACGAGGTTGGAGCCGCCCGCGGCTTCGCCGTTCATCGCTCCCGTCCTTCTTCCCGAACCGCCACGGAGTGTATACTGAAGCAATCGGTCGACCGAGGCATTTTCTGCACCGGGTGGAGAAGCGATGGCGAACGAGGAAGCGGCGCGCGCGTTTCGCGAGATCGCGGCCCTCATCGAGCTCAAGGGGGAGTCCCCGTTCCAGGCACGGGCCTACCAGAGGGCGGCGGACGAGATCGAGCGGGCCGGGGACCTCGTCCGGCTCGCGCGCGAGGGGAGGCTGACGGAGCTTCCCGGAATCGGCAAGGGGCTCGCCGACAAGATCGCGTCCTTCGTCGCGACAGGCTCGATCCCGATGCTGGGCGAGCTCCGGAAGGAGATCCCGTCCGGGGTCGTGGAGCTCTCGCGGATCCCCGGGCTCGGGCCGGGCAGGATCCGGACGATGCGCGAGGCGATCGGTGTCGAGTCGCCCGAGGATCTCGGGCGAGCGCTCGAGGAGGGGAATCTTTCGGGGGTGAAGGGTTTCGGACCGAAGGTCCTCGAGGACCTCCGGCGCGCCTTCGCTTATTGGAAGGGGACCCGCGCGCTCCGCCTCCACCGGATCGCGCGCGAGGACGCGGATGCGGTTCTCGCGGCACTCCTCGGCCTCGGCGCGAAGGAGGCCGCGATCGCGGGGGATCTCGCCCGCTGGCTCGAGGTGGTGGGCGACCTCTCCCTCGTCGCCTCGCACCCCCGTCCGGCGGATCTCCTCGCCTCGGCCACCGGACGGCTCCCCGGCTCGAGGGTCGAAGGGGACACGCTCCTGTTCACGGGGGGATCGGGCCTCCCGGGGCGCCTCCGTGTCGTCCCCCCGCCGGTTTTCGGGGCGGCCCTCGCGCTCGCCACCGGAGCGCCGGATCACATCGCCTCGCTCGTTCGCCTGGCCGGGGAACGATCCCTCGTGCTCGACGAGAACGGGCTCAGGCGCGGAGAAGAGACGATCCCCGCCCCGGACGAGGCTTCGTTCTACGCCCACCTCGGCCTCCCCCTCCTTCCCCCCGAGGTCCGCGAGGGGACAGGGGAAATTGACCTCGCCCTCCGCGGCCCCCTCCCCGGCCTTCTCGTACGCGGCGACATACGGGGGGTCGTTCACGTCCACACCACCTGGAGCGACGGGGCCGCCTCGATCCGCGAGATGGCGGAGAGGGCGGCGGCGATCGGCTTCGAGTACCTCGCGATCGCCGACCACAGCCGGAGCGCGGGCTACGCGGGAGGGCTCTCGGCCGAGAGGCTCCTCGCCCAGGGGGAAGAGATCCGGTCGATCGAGGGGGAGATGGCCCCCTTCCGCATCTTCCACGGGGTCGAGTCGGACATCCTCGCCGACGGCACGCTCGACTATCCGGACGAGACACTCGAGAGGCTCGACTTCGTCGTCTCCTCGGTCCACTCCCGGTTCGGCCTCCCGCGCGAGGAGCAGACCGCGCGCATCGCGGCCGCCGTCCGGAACCGCTTCACGACCGTTCTCGGCCATCCGTCGGGGAGGCTCCTCCTCTCGCGCGAGCCGTACGACTTCGACGCGAACGCCGTCTGGGACGCCGCCGCGAAGGCGGGGACGGCGATCGAGCTGAACGCGCATGAGGAGCGGCTCGACGTCGACTGGCGCGAGATCGGGAAGCTCCGCAAGAGGGGGATTCCGATCTGGATCGGATCGGACGCGCACGCTCCCGCCGAGATG
>JBDRFQ010000194.1:0-4126 GCA_043818685.1 Candidatus Eiseniibacteriota bacterium | reverse complement strand
CGATGCGCGGTCCGACGCTCTCCTCCCTCCGGATCTCCACGGTGCGATCGGGGAACTTCTTCTGCAGCTGGGCGACCACCCGCTCGCCGAGCTCGCCGGTCAGCCCTGTCTCCTCCACGTGGATCAGGACCTCCTTCGGGTCGCCGAACCTCTGCACCTCGAAGGTCCCGGTCTGCGATTCCCGGAGGGCTGTCCGGACCGCCTCCAGAGGAACCTCCTCGTCGAAGCGGACCTCGAGAACCGATCCCCCCTCGAAGTCGATCGAGTAGTTCAGCCCCCGGTGGAAGAGGATCGAGATCAGGCCGATCCCGATGATGATCGCCGAAAAGACGTACGCCTTCCGGCGGTGGTTGATGAACTCGTAGCTCGCGTTGGTGAGGAATTCCATGGCTCTCTCCCCTCGTCCCCGCTAGATGCTCAGCTTCGTCGGCGAAAACCGATCGACAAGGAAGTCGAAGATCATCCGCGTCACAACGATCGCCGTGAACATGGAGGAAACGATCCCGACGCTCAGGGTGACGGCAAACCCCTTGATGTTCGCGGTCCCGAACTGGAGAAGAACGAGCGCCGAGATGAGCGTAGTCACGTTCGAGTCGAGAATCGTTCGGAAGGCGCGCGAATAACCCGCCTCGATCGACGCCCGCACCGTCTTCCGGTTTCGTATCTCCTCGCGGATCCGCTCGAAGATGAGCACGTTCGCGTCCACGGCCATGCCGATGGTGAGAATGATCCCCGCGATGCCCGGGAGGGTGAGCGTGGCCCGAAGGCCGGACATCACCGCGAGGATGAGGATCATGTTGAGTACGAGCGCGAGCGTCGCGAACGCCCCGGCGAGCCGGTAGTAGGCCAGCATGAAGAGGGCGACGCAGAGAACGCCGAAGATCGCGGCCCGCACGCCGAGGCGGATCGAGTCGCGCCCGAGCGAGGGCCCGACGGTTCTCTCCTCGATGATCTCGAGCGGGGCGGGGAGCGCGCCCGCGCGCAGAACGATCGAGAGGATCTTCGCCTCGTCCATGTCGTAGTTCCCCGTGATCGAGGCGCGCCCGCGGGGGATCTTGTCCATGATCGTCGGGGCGACGTGGATCTTTCCGTCCAGGACGATCGCGAGCCGCCTCCCGACGTTCGCGCCGGTGAGGCGGGAGAAATCGTGAGACCCTTCGCCGGTGAACGTGAGGCTGACCCCCGGCGTGTTCGGCCGCGACGAGTCGAGCCCCATCGACACGACCGCGTTCGAGACCGCGGCGCCGGTGAGCTCCGGCTTGTCGCTCAGGAGATAGAGCGCCTTCATCATCGTTCCGCCGTAGTCGGCGAGCTCGCGCCCCCATCCGAAGGCCGCGCCAAACGGGATGAGCCCGCGGACTCCGGGAACGGCGAGAAGCGATTCGACGGCCGCCGTGTGCTCCTCGGGAACCCACGCGTTGTCCTGCTCGCCGCTTCGGAAGAAGCGAAGCCGCGAGGTGAGGGGGGACTTCCGCGACGCCTCTTCGTCCGGAGAGACCATGAGCGAGTCCTCCGGCGGCACCTGCTCCTTCGAGCGGCTGGCGAGAAAGTCGTCGATACGGCGGAGCGTTTCGGTGAACTCCGCGGCGGGGCGGAGAAGCTTGAACTCGAGAAGGGCGGTCTGGCCGATCAGGCTCTTCGCCTGCAGCGCGTCCTGCACCCCCGGAAGCTGCACGACGATCCGGTCCCCCCCTTGCCTCTGGATCGACGGCTCGGCGACCCCGAACTGGTCGACCCGGTTCCGAATGATCTCGAGGGCCCGGTCGGTCGCGTCGCTCGCCTCGTCTCCCGAGAGGGCCGACCGGTCCACCTGGAGAACGAGATGCATCCCTCCCTGCAGGTCGAGCCCGAGACGGAGCGCCTTCGAACGAAGCCTGTCCAGCTTCTCCTGGCCCATCTCCGCCCGCGCTTCCGGGGAGAGGGTGTAGTAGCGGACTGTTGGGAACACGTACCAGGCGCCCAGGAGGAGCGCCGCGAGCACTACGATCAGCCTGTACCGGTTCTTACTCATCCAATGCTCCTTCGTCCGCCGCGCCCTCCACGCGCGTACGGCCGATCATCTCATCGCGCCGGGTCCGCGGCGGCGGGGACCCTGTCCTCCCCTCGGGAGGATCCGTTTCCCGCCGCGCCGAGCGGATCCCGCATGAGGTCCCGGATCGGCACGAGCCGGATCCCCGACCGCCGCATCTCCGGGATCTTTTCTTCCAGCGCCTCCAGGGTCACCGCGCGCGGATGACCGATTCCGATCGCATGCCCCCTGGCACGCGCGATCTCCGCGAGATGATCCAGGTTCTCGAGAATCTCCTCCCGGCTGTCGTAGCCGGAATCCCAGAAGAGGTCGTTCTCGAAACAGCGCACGCCGAGCGACTCGGCGAGGGTTCTCGCCGTGCGGCCCGAGACCGTCTTCGAGTCGAGAAAGAAGAGCCCCCTCTTCCCGACCTCCTCGAGGACGATGCGCACGATCCTCTCGTTCTGCATCGCCCGCGAGCCCATGTGGTTGCTCACGCCGTCGAGGCTCGCGAAGCCGCCGAGCGCCTCCCGCGTGATCGAACGCACCTCCTCGTCCGCCTGCCCGACGAAGATCGCCCCCGGCCCCGGGTTCTTCTCGGGGAACTCCAGAGGCTCCATCGGAAGATGGAGGAGGAGGTCTTTCCCCTCGGACCGCGCCTTCTCGGCGACCCTCGCGGAGAAGGCCTTCCCGGGGAGGACCGAGACCGTGAGGCCGCAGTCGAGCTCCAGAAAGGCCCTCGCCGTCGCGCCGTACGAGTAGCCGAAGTCGTCGATGATCAGGGCTACCCGCGGGCCGCGGGACTCCGCCTGCGGAGAACCCGCCCCGACGGCCGAGACGACCATGAGGATGGGGACCAGCGGGGCCAAGCGCTTCATCGGCGGCCGAATCCCTCTCCCCGCGAACTCCGCGGGGAGATCGCGTGGCTGCGGGACCGACCACGGCCCCGAGCCAATGGCAACACGAGCTTGTAAGCTTATTCCCGCCTGGATTCTCTGTCAACCGATTTGGCCGGGCGCGTCCCGCGAAAATAAAAAGGCGCCCCGCGAGGGGCGCCCCGAACGAGCGTGCGGCGGAGCGTCAGTTGATCGAGGGCTGGTCGATCTGCTTGTAGATCACCCAGAGGGTGTCCACGTCCGGGTCCGGCCGGCAGACGAAGATCTGGTCCGAGATGACGATGAAGTTGATGATCCCCTCGGGATCGGTCGGATCGTCGACGACGACCTTGAGATCGACCGCGCTCGTCACCTTCTTCCACACCTCTCCGGGGGGCTTTCCGGGATAGTTCGTGTTGTCGACGACCGTGTTCTTCGCCACGAGGTCGAGCGTGATCCGGCTGACCTTCTGCCCGGTCTCGTTGAAGCGCGCGCCGAACATGTTCCCCGCGATGGCCAGCTCCTCGGTCTTGTCCCACCAGCCTCTCGGGTCGTCATCATCGACCTCTTCCGGGAGCAGCTCGAAGATGTACGCCTCGTCCAGGGTCTCCTCGTACTTGATGCTGTCCATGGTGGAATAAACGTGCGGAAGCCACTTCGTGACCAGGTTGTCCGTGGTCTTCCGATTCCGGTCTGTGTCGACCGGATCGGGGATGGGTTTGGGGTCGCTCTTCGGGTTCAGCACGCAGCTCGCGACCAGGGCCGCGGCGGCCGCGAGCGCGAGGATGCGGAGGAGCGTGGAGGCCTTCTTTCTCCCGCCTTGAATACGAAGCACGTCCGAGAACCTCCTGCCGATGGTTGCGTGAGTGTCGATCCGCGTGATCTCTGTGTCCCGCCTGACCTGTGGGGTAGGGGAAGTCGCTCGCAGGCACCCGTGGAACGATTTAAGGTTACCACAGGCCCGGTGCCCTGTCAACTGCCCGCCCCGACCCTTCTTCCCAAGTATCGGGCGGATCCGCCCCCGGCTTAGCCCCTCTCCGGGGACGGCCCCGCCTCCCCTTTTCGGGCCGGGGGAGGCGGCAGCCCGGCGGGGGAATCAGATACCTGGTTCCAAGCCCCGGAGCGGGGGGAGGGGGTCGCCCGGCGAGTTGTCGGGCGCGCCTCCCTTGGCGATCCGCTCACCAAGCAGCCGACCACCATGCAGCGCGCACGACGTGTCTGAAGCCGGCACCCCCTCCCCCCG
>JBDRFQ010000193.1:0-3854 GCA_043818685.1 Candidatus Eiseniibacteriota bacterium | reverse complement strand
CGGAGAAGAAACGGCTCCAGGCCGGATGGTTCGGAAGGATCCCCGCGTGCAGCATGTCCGGGTTCGAGAGGATGATCCTCCCTCGGTCACGGAGCTTCCGCCTCCCGTAGCGGGTCGTGTCCCCGTCGTACGTCCCCGCCTCGATTGAGCCGAAGAACGACGGGTCCGCTTCGAGAAGGCGGGCGAGCCCGCGGAGCTGGTCCTGCGCGAGCGCCTTCGTGGGAAAAAGGTAGAGCGCGGTCCCCGTCCCCTCCGCGAGGCTCTCGAGAACGGGGATGTTGTAGCAGAGGGTCTTGCCGCTCGCCGTGCCGGTCACGATGACGGCGTGCCGCCCGGCGCGGGCCGCCCCGATCGCCTCCCCCTGGTGCGCGTAGAGCCGCTCGATCCCGATCGACTCGAGCGCCCTCCGCATCGGCTCGCCGAGGGGGACGCCCGGTTCCGCGTAGACCGCGGGGCGCGCCGGGATCTCCTCGACGTGCACGATCCGTCCGGCGAGGCGACGGTCCTGCCGGATCTCCTCGAGGACGTCCATTCGTTTAGAGATCAAGAGTTTGGGCCTCCTCTCCGGTGAGGGGGATCCCGAGAAGCTCCTGCATCCGCTTCGCCCCCCGGACCGCCTGCCCGGCGTAGCAGTTGTTGAAGAAGACGAAGGCGCGGCTCGTCTCGCGGTCCAGATCCCGGATGCGGCCGACCCACTCCCTCAGCTCCTGGTCCGAGTAGAGCCAGTCGTAGCGGTCCCCCGACCCCTCCGGCCCCCACCATGCCTTCGCGTTCCTCCCGTGCAGGCGGACGTAGCCGATCCCGTTCGTCGCTTTCGCCACCGGAGGCATGAGGCCGGTAAGCCGGGGCTCGTCGACCGCGCAGAAGCCGATCTTCTCCTCCTCGAGAAAGCGGTACGTCTCCCCGTTGTCCCATTCGTCCCGGCGGAACTCGGCGAAGAGGGGGTCGTCGGAGGGGAGGAGCGACCGCACCTCGGAAAGGTACCGCCGCTCTTCCTGCCCCTCCCGGAAGCTCCACGGGAACTGGGCGAGCCAGCCAGCGAGCTTCCCCGCGGCGCGGAGAGGCTCGACCGCGCGGACGAGATTGGCGATCGAATCGCGCGTGTTCCGCCTCTTGTGCGTGACGTCGCCGTGAAGCTTGACGATGAAAGGATACCGGTCCGGCGCGAGGCGGGCCCACCTCTCGAAGAGGGAGCGGGCGGGGATTCGGTAGTAGGTCGAGTTCACTTCGAGCGCGGGGAAGTGGCGGAGATACCAGGCGAAGTGCTCCGATTTCTTGAGGTACGGGGGATAGAAGACGCCGACCCAGTCGTCGAAGCTGAATCCGGAGGTCCCGACCAGAATCACAAGAGCCTCGCCTTCCTCAGGGAGCGCTCGCCGAAACGGTCGCGCACCGCATCGAACACGCCGAGCGCGCCCAGGTAGCGCCCGCGGGACGGATCGAGATCGAGCTCTCCACCGATCGAGGGGACCCGCGCGAGCCCAGCGAGGCCGACCCCGACGAGCCGGAGCGGCCTTCCCTCGCCGAAGCGCCTCGCCCATTCCCTCGCGAGAAGAAAGAGGGTCCTTTCGTCTCTCGTGCGCTCGGGGAGCGTCCGGCTCCGGAGGATCGTCCGGTAATCGGAGAAACGGATCTTGATCTCAAAAACATTTCCGGCGAAACCTTCCGTGCGGAGCCTGCGCGCGAGCTTCTCGGAGAGGGAGAGAAGAACCGTGTCGATCGTCTCCGGGTCGTCCGTGTCCCGGGCAAGGGTCCTCTCGTTGCTCATCGAACACGGATCGGGCCCCGCCCGGAAGGGGACTACGGGGAAGTCCTCCTCCCCGCGCGCGAGCCTCGAGAGAAGCGAGCCGTTCTTTCCGAAGCGCTTGTGTATGAGCGTCTCGTCCGCGCCGGCGAGATCGCCGACGGTCGCGATCCCGAACATCCGAAGAGAGGACGCGGTCTTCTCCCCCACGCCCCCCATCGCCGTCACGGGAAGAGGGTGCACGACCTCCTTCACGCGATCTCCCGGGATGATCCGGACGCCGTCCGGCTTCGCGAGGCGCGAGGCGATCTTCGCGACCATCTTCGAGGGGCCCGCGCCGGCCGAGGCGGCGATCCCGTACGCGGATCGGACCGCAGCGCGAATCTTGCCCGCGAGGAGGCCGACTTCCTCCCAGTCCGCGCACTCGTCCGCGAGATCGAGATACGACTCGTCCACCGATGTCGGCTCGACCCGGTCCGAGTGCCGGCAGAGGATCCGGAGGATCCCCGCGGCGATCTGCGTGTAAACCCCCGGCCGGGAGGGAAGAACGATCGCGTCGCGGCAAAGGGAGAGGGCTCGGGCGGTCGGCATTCCCGACCTCACGCCGAAACGGCGCGCCTCGTAGGAGCAGGCGACGATCACGCCCCTCCCCGCCGGATCCCCCCCGACGAGAACAGGCTTCCCGAGAAGCCGCGGATCGAGTGCGCGCTCGATCGACACGAAGAAGGAATCCATATCGACATGAAGGATCCGGTTCCGATCGCCTAGAGGGACGGTCCGGCGGCCAGGTATCCCGTCTCGATGAGCCACTCTTCCACCTTCCCGATGAGATCGAAGGCGTGCTCCGTGCAGAGATGGTTCGCCTCCTCGTAAAACACGAGCTTCTTCCTCCCCTTCGCCTCGTCGAAGATCCGCTTCGCCTCCGTGCTCGGGATGATCGTGTCCTCCCCCCCTCCGATGACGAGGAGGGGGGCGCGCATCTTCTCGACGAGCCCGCGCACGGAGAGCCCCTGCGCCCACTTCCGGACCAGCTCCTCCGATTCGGTGTGGAGGAGGTACTTCACCTGCTCGAGGAGGATGGGGAGCATGTACTCCGCGTAGCTGGCGAGATCGTAGGGAGCGGAGAGCGAGACGACCAGGGAGGCGCGCTCCTCCTTGGCCGCGATCCGGATCGCGAGGTTCCCTCCCAACGAGACTCCGAAGAGACCGATCCTCTTGGGATCGATCCGCTCCTCGCGCGTGAGGAAATCGAAAAGAGAAGCGCCCACGCCGCCGTCGTCGATCCCCATCGGACACCGCTCCCACGTCTCGCCGATCCCCGGGCCGTCGTAGGCGAGCGTTCCGATCCCGCGCCTCACCAAACCCTCGCTGAAGAAGTGCATCTCCTCCTTGCAGCTGTCCGCCCCGCAGATGAGAACGAGGAGGGGAACCTTTTCCTTCGAATCGGGGAGTCGGAGAAGCCCGGGAAGCTCGATCGATCCGTGGGGGATCGAGACGGGAGCGGCAGGAGGAGACAGGCTCGCCGCGGCGCGCCGGAAGCACTCCGCGCACCGCGCGTAGAGCGCCCGCTTCCGATCCGCCTCGTCGAAAAGAGGCATCTGCGCCATGTGAAACGCAGCAGCCGCGAAAAGGTGGTTCTCCCCCGCGGTGACGGACCGCCCCTCATCGCCGGCGAGACGCGCAAAGGTCTCCCTCTTTTCGCCGATCCTCTCCCACGAGCCCACCCAATCCTCCCACGAGTGGATGCTCGTGAACGCCTCGCGGATGTCGAGGAAGTTGGCACCCATGAGAAGAGGGCGGAGGTAGAAGAGGTCGGGGAGAACCGTTTTCGCGCCGAAGACGCGGAAGAGCGCCTCGAGCGTCTCCCTCGTGACGATGTGGGAGCGGAGAATCCAGGAGAAGGGGATCTCCTTCTTCCCCTCCTGGCGCTTCTTGTCCATCGGATCTCCCCTTCATGAGCTGAGGGTTCCTCGGCACAGGGTACTGTACATATGTGTAGAAGTCAACAGGAATCGGCGGAGAGGAGAGGAGGCCGACTCGAAGCCCTAACGTATTGTTTCACAATCGATTAGTTGGAGGCCTGCCGCCGCTGCCCCCCCCCCCCCCCCCC
>JBDRFQ010000192.1:0-25243 GCA_043818685.1 Candidatus Eiseniibacteriota bacterium | reverse complement strand
TTCTTACCGGCAATCTGGCGACTGGAACGGGGTGGGCAGACGGGGGTGGCGGCTGCTTCATCAGCTGGAACGGGCTCGTAGAATTCAGAGGGTGTACCATCGCGGGCAACCGGGCAATTACGCGAGGTGGCGGCGTCCTTGTCGGCGGTGGCGTTGATGGTGAGACAGCCATGCTGATCTCCATACTGTGGGGTAACTGCGCCTCTGAGGGGAATGAGCTCTCATGTGAGGGAGTGGTGATCCTGGACTGGTGCTGCATCGATTCGTCCGGCGTTATCGGGAATCCCTCCTACTTTCAATCTGTCTATCAGAATCCTCTCTTCTGCGATCCTGAAGACTGCATGAGTGCCCCGAGTACGGCCGGAGACTACACCTTGGATGCTGCCTCGCCTTGTCTTCCCGAGAACAACCCGATTGGACCCTGGGCGATCGGCGCGCTGGGCGAAGGATGCGACATCTACACGGCGGTTGCGACAAGCCCTGGCGGTGTGTCGAGCGAGCGAATGCTTAACGTGTCGCCGAACCCGGCCGGAGGGGCGTTCACGATTCGGTACGGGCGCGCGGCGACCGGGCCTTCGACGATCCAGGTGTTCGACATCGCGGGGCGCCTGGTGCGCGTGCTGGCCGCGCCCGGCGCAGAGGGGAACGCCCTCTGGGACGGGAAGGACGGCGCGGGACGCGACGTCGCCCCCGGCGCCTACTTCGTCCGCGTCACCGACCGCAACCACACCGACACGAAGCGCGTGATCCTCGTGCGGTGAGAAGGAGGTTTCGCATGAACCGCTCCCTCGTCGTTCTGTCCGCTCTCCTCCTCGCCGCCTCCTCCCTCCTCGCCCGCACCTGGCACATCCTCGCCGACGGCTCCGGCGACGCGCCGACGATCCAGGCGGGGATCGACTCCGCGGCCGGCAGCGACACGGTGCTCGTGCACCACGGCACGTACACCGGGCTCGGCAACAAGGACCTCGACTTCCACGGCAAGAACCTCGTCGTCCGCTCCCAGAACGGCCCGGAGGTCACGATCATCGACTGCGAAGGGTCCGGCCGAGGCTTCGATCTGGAGACCGGCGCCGCGGCGAACCGCTACGAGATTCCGGTGGTCGAGGGGTTCACCGTCCGGAACGGGAGCGCCGAGGGAGGCGGCGCGATCCGAATCACGGGCCTTTCGCAGTCGGACGATTCCTACATCAAGGTCATCGACTGCCGTCTTCACGAGAACGCCGCCTTTTCCGGGGGCGGGATGCTCGTCACCGGGCGGGTGGTCGCCTATCTCCGCCGGGTCGTCGCCCAAGGGAACATCGCCTCCGGGACCGGGGGCGGGATCTTTCTCGAAGGCGAGTTCTGCAGGGCTTGGGTCGAGTCGTGCGCGGCGGTCGGAAACGCCGCAGCGGGCGATGCGGCGCGGGGCGGCGGGGTCGCGACCGATGGTGCCGGGTGGCTCATCCTCGGCCACAGCACGATCGCGGGGAACCGCTCGACCGGGGAAGGAGGCGGCCTCGCCATCCTCGGCGAGAGCTCGGGCCCGATCGACCTGAACGCGTCGGTGATCTGGGGGAACTGCGCGGCCGGCAGCGGCAACCAGATCCACTGGGAGGCCCCGTACGACGGGAACGTCTGCTGCATCGACACGTCCGGGGGCGAACCGCTCGCGTTCTGCTACGGCTGCTTCCACTCCGATCCCCTCTTCTGCGCCCCGGAGGAGTGCCTGAGCGCGCCGACGACGGACGGTGACTACAGGCTCGATCACGCCTCCCCCTGCCTCCCCGCCAACAACCTGTGGGGAGTCCAGATCGGCGGGTTCGGTGAAGGGTGCGACATCTACACGGCTGTTGCGACGGGTCCTGCTGGCCGGTTGAGCGAGCGAGTGCTCGCGGTCTCCCCGAACCCGGGCGGCGGGGCGTTCACGATTCGATACGGGCTCGCGGCGTCGGGCCCATCGACGATCCAGGTCTTCGACATCGCAGGGAGGCTCGTGCGCGTGCTGGCCGCGCCGGGCACCGAAGGGAACGCCCTCTGGGACGGGAAAGACGCATCGGGACGCGACGCCGCCCCCGGCGTTTACTTCGTCCGCGTCTCCGAGCGCACGTTCATCGACACGAAGCGCGTGATCCTCGTGCGGTGAATAGGAGGCTTGGCATGAACCGCTCTCTCGTCGTTCTGTCCGCTCTCCTCCTCGCCGCCTCCTCCCCCCTCGCACGCACTTGGCACATCCTCCCCGACGGCTCCGGCGACGCGCCGACGATCCAGGCCGGCATCGACTCCGCGACCGCCGGCGACACGGTCTCCCTCGCGAACGGCACATACATGGGCACCGGCAACCGGGACGTCGACTTCCTCGGGAAGGCGATCACGGTCCGGAGCGCCTCCGGGGACCCGGCCGCATGCATCATCGACTGCCATGCGGCAATCGACGACATGCACCGCGCCTTCCTCTTCACGAACCTCGAGACGGAGACCTCGATTCTCGAGGGGATCACGATCCGGAACGGCTGGGGCTCCTACATGCCGCCGGACGGGGAGGCGAGCGGCGGCGCGATCTACTTCCGGCGCGCCTCCCCAACGATCCGGAGCTGCGTCTTCGAGAACAACTCCGCGACGAACGGCGGCGCCCTCTTCCTCTGGGACTTCTCGATCCCGCGCATCTCCGCGTGCAGCTTCGTCGGGAACCACGCGAACCGCCACGGCGGGGCCGTGCATCTCCATGTCCACTGCTTCGGGACGGTCGAGGGGTGCGCGTTCGATGGAAACACTGCGGGACAGAACGGCGGAGCGGTCTTCGCCAACGAGACTTCCTTTCCGACGATTGATCGATGCGTCTTCACGGGGAATCAGGCCGGGGACGTCGGCGGAGGCCTCTGTTGCTGGCTCTTTTCCGATCCGGTCGTCCGGGAGTGCTCCTTCCGCGAAAACCGGGCATCTCACGGCGGCGGGATCTCGGCGTTCAGCTCGTCTCCGACGATCACGGAGTGTGTTCTGATCGACAACCACGCCGACGACCTCGGGGGCGGCATCATGTGCAAGAGCGCCGCGAGCCCCGCGATCGAAAGGTGTCTCCTTGCCGGGAACGAGGGGGGACAGGGCGGCGCCGTCGCGTGCTGGGAACTGAACTGCTCCCCGACCATCGTCGCGAGCACGCTTCATGCGAACCGCGCCCCGAACGGTTCAGGGGTCTACTGCAAGCAGTCGTGGCCGGAGATCGAGCGGACGGTCCTCGCGGCGGGCCTCGGCGGAGGGGCCGTGGGGTGCTGGGCCCCGAGCGACCGGCCTCTCTTCCTTTGCTGCGACATCCACGGCCACGCGGGCGGGGACTGGGTCGGGTGCATCGCGGACCAGAATGGGATCGACGGGAACTTCTCGGAAGACCCGCGCTTCTGCGATCCGGCGGGCGGGGACTTCACGCTCGCCGCCTCCTCCCCCTGCCTCCCCGGGAATCATCCGGACGGGGCCGACTGCGGGCTGATCGGCGCCTTCGGCCATGGGTGCCTGGGACCGATCTCGGTCGAGAGGACGTCGTGGGGCGGCGTGAAGGCGTTGTTCCGATAGGAGAACGCACGATGACAAAGCGCTTCCCGTCGATTGGAGTCTGGCTGATTGCAGTGGCGGCAGTGTTCGGCCGGGCCGAGGCACGTACTTGGCACATCCTGCCCGACGGCTCCGGGGACGCGCCGACGATCCAAGCGGGCATCGACTCTGCGGCGGTGGGCGACACGGTGCTTCTCGGATGCGGTATCTACTATGAGCATTCCATTCAGGCGAAGCCCGGGCTCTGCCTCCTGAGCGAGACGGGCGAACCGGACTGCGCGATCCTTGATGCGGAGTGTGCGGGCAGGGCGATCAGCGGCACGGTCTCAGGCGCCCCGACCCAGATCAAGGGGATCACGATCCGGAACGGGATCGCTTCTGGAACGACAGGCTTGGATGCTTCCGGCGGTGGAATCGCATGGGAGCATTCGCCGTTGATTCTCGAAAGGTGCTTTCTCATCGGGAATGCGGCTGTTGACAAAGGTGGCGGGCTCTACGTCTCTTCGGCGGATTCTGTTCGGTTGAATCAGTGCGTGTTCGAAGGGAACAGAGCCGGCTCGGGTGGCGGACTTGCGTTGAGCAATGTGCTGTCCTGTAAAATGGAGGAGTCTCTGCTGGAGGCGAACTGGGCCGAGGCAGGCGGCGGAATGCTGGTGTATTCGGCCGCCGGTACCTACCTGTTGATCACAGGCTCTCTCTTCAACAACAACACGGCGTCCGCGGTCGGCGGAATCATGCTCATCGGATTCTCGATGATACCCGATATCAACGCGCACGTCGTGTCGACCACGTTCTGCGGCAACGAGGCCTCTTCGGGAGGGGGCATCCGAGTTTTCAGATCCAGCATCTTCCTGGACAACTCCATCGTGGCGTTCGGTGGAGAGGGGCCGGTACTCCAGTGCGACTTTGGCGGGAGCGCCGAGCTGGTTTGCTGCGACGTGTACGGGAACTCGGGCGGCGATTGGGTCGGGTGCATCGCGGACCAAGCCGGCCTCTACGGCAACTTCTCGAAAGATCCTCTCTTCTGCAACGCCGAAGCCGGGGACTTCTCCCTCTGCGCCGATTCTCCGTGCGCCGACGCGCCCGATTGCGGGCCGGTCGGAGCGTTCGGGGTCGGGTGCGGCGCGTGCGGTGAGATCTCCGTCGAAAACACGTCCTGGGGTTCCATCAAGAGCATGTTCCGGTAGCGGGCCGCGCCTGCGGAACGACGAGGAGGCCCCTGCCCCGGACGCCCGGGCGCGCCTTGCCGCGGCCGCTCCCTGACGGTACACTCTCCCCGTCCCGAGCCCGAACGGGAGGAGGAGAGCCCGCGCATGCTCCGTTTCTTCGAGCGCCGCGAGACGCCGGTCAAGGCGGTCCTCGTCACGCTTCTCGCGATCCTCGCTTACGCGAACACCCTCTCGAACGGGTTCGTCTGGACCGACCGGACGGCGATCGTCGAGGGGAAGGCGATCCTCCGCTCGGGGGTCGAGCTGGTCGGGGCCTTCGTGAAGCCGGCTTGGACCTTCAAGGGAGCGCCCTCCGCGGAGGGGGGCGGCTACTACCGGCCGGTCACGGCGATCTCCTGCACGATCGACCGCGCCCTCTATGGGGAGAACCCGGCAGGCTACCACGCGACGAACGTCTTCCTCCACGGAGCGGTCACGCTCCTTCTCTTTCTCTTCCTCCAGCGGCTCTTCGCGAGAAGCGCGGTCCCCTTCCTCGCGTCGCTCCTCTTCGCCGTCCACCCGATCCACACCGAGGCGGTCGCCTGGATCTCGGGGAGGAGCGGGCTCCTTTCGGGGCTCTTCGCGATCGCGGCGCTCTACCTCTACACGCGCGCGGACGAGCACCGCGGCTTCTTCGCCGGGAGCCTCGCCGCGACGGCGATCGCCCTCGGCGCGAAGGAGGAGGCGATCGTCCTCCCCCTCCTCGTCTTTCTCACGCGCGCTTGTCTCCGCCCGGAGGGAGGGGCGCTCTTCGCGTGGAAGCGGGAAGGGCCCTACTTCGTGCTCGCTTTGGCGTACGTCGCCCTCCGTTCGTCGGCGCTCGGGACGATCGGGACGGGGGTGCCGCACGCGGGGGGCCCCGCCCTTCTCATTCCGACCGTGGTCCGTGTCGTCGCCGGGTACGTCCGTCTCCTCTTCCTCCCCTACCCACTCCACACGAACGACGCGGTCCGCCTCTCCACGTTCGTGCTCGAGCCGCGCGTGTTCCTCTCGCTCCTCTTTCTCGCGGCGGTCCTCTACGGCTTCCTCCGGCACGGGAAGGAGAGGCGCGAGGTCCGCTTCGGGCTTCTCTGGCTCGGAATCACCTTACTTCCATTGCTTAATCTATTGCCCTTGCTTCACTTCCGCGCGGAGCGGTTTCTCTATCTCCCGTCCGCCGGGTTCCTCATCGCGGCGGCGGCGCTCTTCGATCGATGGGGAGCGCGGATCGTGGGGCGCGGGAGGAAGCTCGGCCTGGAGCCAGGGGAGCTCGTGACCGCGGCGCTCGTTCTCGTCCTCGCCTTCGGCACGGTCGCACGGAACCGAACCTGGAAGGACGACTACACCCTCTTCTCCGACACCCTCGCGAAGAACCGCTACGCCCCCGAGGCGACCTTCCGGCTCGGGCAGGACGCGTATCGCGGAGGGGCGTACCAGGAGGCGGCGAACCTCATGCGCGCGTCCCTCGCCCTCGATCCGGGGTGGGCCGCGTTTCTCCCCGTCGCCGAGGTCCACGCGGACCTCGGGCTCGCCCTTTACAAGCTGAAGGACCTGAAGGGGGCGGAGCAGGCGTTCCGCGAGGCGCTCCGCCTCCGGCCGGAGATGGAGGAGGGGCGCTTCGGGCAGGCGCTCATCGCCTCGGCCGAGGCGCAGCATGACGAGGCCCTCCGCCTCTACAAGGAGATCCTCACGATCAATCCAGCCCACGAGGACGCGCGGTACAACCTCGCCGTGGAGTACGAGGCGCTCGACTCCCTGGGCCGGGCGGAGCAGGTCTACGCGGGTCTCCTCGCGCGGAATCCCTACCGGAAGGACGCGCACCTCAACCTCGGCACGCTCCTCGCGCGGCAAGGCCGGTTCGACGAGGCCCTCCGCGCGTACCGGAACGCCCTTCGCCTCGCCCCCCAGGACCCGAAGCTCCACTTCAACATCGGCCTCCTCTTCGCCGCGGCGGGGGAGCGGGAAGGGGCGGAACAGGCACTCCGCACGGTGCTCGAGCTCGATCCGGACTACGGGGAGGCGCGGGATCTCCTCGAGGCGCTTGCCCCCCCGGACACGGCCGCGCCTCCGGACACGGAACCCTAATCTTCGCGAATCAGCGTGTTGCGGGGTTTTCCTGACAAAGAGCCGCAGAAAGGGCTCTTGCGACCGCGAAAATGCGGCGGGGGCTCGCCAGTCGGCCGATCCGCGGATATACTGACCCTAGGAAGGCAGGATTGGATCGAGACGGCGTGCCTGATCGCGGCCAATCGCCGAACGGAGGATCGAAGACCCCGTCCAGGGCACGCCGTCCGTCTTTCTTCTTCCGCACCCCCAAAAAAAAATTGAAAAGAGCTTGCCACCCTTCGGGGGCGCGTCTATACTGATAGCGCTTCATGGGTGAGAGATCGCCTGGGAGGTGACGACGCACTTCGAGAGTTCTTTCGGGCTACGCGGCGTAGGTTCGGCCCGGAACTGCAGGACTCGAGGCGAGCCGATTTGCCTTCCTCTCTCTCACCCTTCTTTTTTTGTCTTCTTCCCGTCTCGCGAAGCTCCTGAAGGCGCAACAAACAGCACCTCAGGCCGTTAGGCGGATCCTCTCGACCAGATTCTCGGCTTGATCTCGGGAAGCGCGGGGGATGGGCGCGCTCCGAGCACCCGCACTTGCGATGAGCGAAGAGCTACGGCGCGCCTTCCTCGCCCCGGCAGTAGACGCGGACGACCGAGCCGTCCTCCCCCTCGGCGAGGTAGTAGGCAATCTTCCGGAAGACCGTCTTCGTTCTCCTCGCGTCCGAGTCGGTGAGGAACTTCTCAAAGCTCCGTGCGAACCAGAAGGGAGCCCATATGAGGCTTCCCCCCTCGCGCCGCACGACGCCGAACGCGCGGATCATCGAGAAGAACTCGATCGGCTCGAGCGAGGAGAAGAAGACGGCGAAAGCGCCTTTGCCCCAGAACCGGGCGACGTACGTGCCGATGAGGCCGGGATCGGCGATGCGGAAGACGAAGGGCCGGTTCGTCCAGTGCGCTCCCTCCGAGCGCCCGAACGTCCCCGCGAGGGGGAACCGAGGGCATTCCGCGTTCTCGATCGCCTCGAAGAAACGGCGGTCCACGGCGCCCTCCGACACCACCATGTACGGATAGAGAACGTCGTCCTCGTCGTCGAGGAGGCCCTCGATCAGGGCCTCGAGGAGCTCGGCGACCTCTTCAGGCTTCTCGGTCGGCTCGATCGTGATCGAGTGCCGCCAGAGCCGGTTTCTCGGGATCTGCTCCGTCTTGAGGTTCAGCGCATCGGAAAACATCAGGACCCCTCCCCCCGGGGAGCTCTGTTCGTTCTTCACCCATAGTATACGAATTTTCCGGCGGGAGAGGGCTCCGATAGGCCCTTTTTTTGGCGCGATCTTGACGGGTCGCGAACGTATCACGAGCAATTGACGGCGGTTCCGCTGACCGAGACCATGAGCATCCCGTTCGTTTGGCCGAGGACCTCGTAGTCGAGGTCGATGCCGACGATCTCGTTCGCGCCGAGCTCCTTCGCCTTCAGCTGCATCTCCTCGAGCGCGACCCGGCGGGCCTTGGAAAGCTCCTCCTCGTAGGCGCCGGAGCGACCCCCGACGATGTCGCGCACCCGGGCGAAGAGGTCCCTGAAGAGGTTCGCCCCGAGGATCGCTTCTCCGGTTACGATCCCGAGATAGCTCGTGATCGTCTTCCCTTCGACGGACGGCGTGGTCGTGAGCAGCATGCTTCCCTCCTTTTCGCGGACACCCGGCTCGATCTTTCTGTCGATTCTACCGGATGAACGGGCGGTGTATTCGGTCGGGGAAAAATGGGGACACGTACCCTTTGTCTCGGTTGTCAAGATACCTGGTACGTCAACCGTTCGGGAAAGGAGTACATGTCCCCATTTTTCCCCGCTACGTCAAACGATCGGGAAGAGGGTACGTGTCCCCGTTTTTTCCTTGCGTCGCGAAGGCCGGGCAGCCGCGGCGGTAGGCGCAGAATGGGCACGTCTCGTTCTCGGTCGCCGGGAACTCCCCCCGTTCCTCGGCGCGGTCGTAGCGCCCGAGCGTCTCGACCGCCTCCACCTCCCCGTCCTCGACCGGGAGGAGCGCGCCGCTCCTGGCCGCGTAGATCGCCGCCTCCACCGGCCGCGCCTCCCCAACGATGGCCCGGACCGCCGCTTTGTACAGACTTAAAGAAATCCGATACCGGTCGAGGATCTCCGCCGGGGCCGCGCGGTCGGTCTTGTAGTCGACGATGAGGTACCCGCAGCCGGTCGCGGCGAGAAGATCGAGAACACCGCGGAGAGGCCTCCCCCCGACCGGAGCCGAGAAGGAGACCTCCCCCTCGGGCGGCGGCTCCGCCGCGAGACCGGCGATCTCGGGGAGCGAGAGAAGGCGCCCCCTCCACTCGCGAAGCTCCGCGGGAGCTTCGTTCGCGGGATCTCCGGCGCCGCGCCCCCGCCAATGCGCCTCCATGATCCTGTGGAACGCGGTTCCGATCCCGGCCGCCCCTTCCCCTCCCTCGCGACGAAGCCTCGGGAGCGGGAACCGCCGCGACAGACGAAAGCGCCGCGGGCAGGAGGCGAACGCGTGGACGCCGGTCACCGTGCGCCCGTCTTCGTCGAGCCCGGCCGCGGGCGGGGGCGCAAGAATCCGACGGGCGACCCGCTCCACCTCGCCGGGGTCCGCCCCCCTCGCGTGCCGGGCGGGGCCCCTGGCGACCTCGAAGGGAAGGAGCGGGCGCCCTCCCTCCGGCGTGGCGCGCACGTGCCCGAGGACGCGCACCCGGACATCCCCGATCACGTGCACGCCGGGCTCTTCGGGAATCGAAATCGCCTGCTCGATGCGCGCGAGCCATCCTTCCGCGCGCTCGGTCCGGCATCCGGAGAGGAGGAGATGCCTCTGGGCCCGGGTGAGGGCGACGTAGAGGAGCCGGGTCTCCTCCGCCTCCGCGAGGCCCGCGGCGCGCCTCTCGATCTTCTCGTAGAGAAACGGCCGTGCCCCCTTCCCCTCCCTCGCCTCCCGCGCGCGTACCCCGACACCGATTTCCTTCTGATAGAGAAGGCTCGGATGGTCGGCGCGCGGCTTCCGGCCGAGATCGACGACCGCGACGAGCGGGAACTCCATCCCCTTCGCCCCGTGAATCGTGAAGAGGCGGACGGCCTCTCGCTCGACGTCGAGGGCCGACTCCGGCTCGCGGAGCCTCGTGTACCGGTAGCGCTCGAGCGTGCGGATCGTCTCCGGAAGAGAGAGCTCCTCCCTGTCGTCGAGGGCGCGCGCGAGCTCGAGGAGCTTGCGGATGTTGGCGCGGAAGCGAAGGCCGTCCGGAAGAAGGAGGTGAGCCTCGACGTACCTGGTCTCCCCGACGAGCCTCTCGAGAAGCCGGAAGGGAGGGACGCGGCCGCGGAGGGCGCGGAGCTCCTCGAAAAGGCTCGTGAAGCGGGCGAGCCTCTCCCACCCCTCCGCAGAGATCGACGCGAGCCTCTCTCCGCGACGAGCCTCGTCCCAGAGCGGAGGGTCCCCCTCCTTCCGCCCGATGAGAAGGAGCGCGAGGTCCTCGTCGGAGAGGCCGGCGAGAGGGGAGCGGAGGGCGCCCGCGAGAGCCAGGTCGTCGTACGGGTCGTCGACGAGGGAGAGGCCGGAAAGCAGATCGGTCACCTCGCGCGTCTGAAAGAAGCCGCGCCCGGTTGCCACCGCCGTCGGGATCCCCCGCGCGCGGAGCGCGCGCTCGTAGAGCTGGAGGTCGGACGTGCTCCGGAAGAGGAGGACCATGTCCTTGTAGGTGAGATCGTCGAGACGCTCGCCGTGGATCGCGCGGAGACGGTCGGCGAGGAGCCCCGCCTCGCGCTCGCGCACCTCCTTGGTTTCGGATCCGCGGACGAAGAGGATCTCGACCGAGGGCGCCTCCTTCGGAGAGAACTCCCTCTTCTTTTTCTCGGAAGCCTCGAGCGGGGCATAGGGGACGCTCATCGCGGCGTTCGCCCCCCAGAGCTTCGGGAAGAGGAAGTTCACCCACCCGAGAATTTCGGGGCGGCTCCGGAAGTTCCAGTCGAGCTCGACGCGGTGGGCCGAGTCGCCGAGCTCCTCGCTCATCGCGAGAAACGCCGTCACGTCCGCGTCGCGGAAGGCGTAGATCGACTGCTTCGCGTCGCCGACGGCGAGGAGGCGCCCCCGGCTCAAGAGACGCCTCACGATGCGGAGCTGGAGCTCGTTCGTGTCCTGGCACTCGTCGAGGAGGAGGTACGCGTAGCGGGAGCGGATCTCGCGCGCGACGCTTTCGTTCTCGAGAATCCGGAGCGCCCCCTCCTCGAGGTCGAGGAAGTCCATCACGCCGGCACGCGCCTTCTCCTCGGAGAAGGTCTTTTGGAGGTCGGCGGCGAGCTCGCCGAGGAGGCGCCGCGGCCCCGCGAGGCGCTCCTCCTCCTCGACCCTCGCCCACCCTTCGAGGAGGTCGATCGCGGCGCTGACCGACTCCTTGGCTTCCCTCGTCACCGAGCGGTTCACCGCGGTGCGCGCGCGGGCGAACGCCTCGGTTCGCGCCTCCGGGGCAACGCCGCGGAGGGCGAGCAGGGCGGCGAGCTTCTCTTTCGTCGCGGCCGCTTTGGTTGATGCATGAATCTCCTCGAGCTTCGGGAAGAGCTCCTCGAGCGAGAGGACGATCGCGCGGCGTTCCTCCTCGAGGTCGGGGACGAAGGGGACCTCCTCCAGGCGGCGCCCCGCGGTCCGGATCGCCCGGAGGAGCGCGAAGAGCGGCCACGGATCGATGCCGCCCGCGTGCGCGGCCCCGACCTTCCAGGAGAGCGCGCGAAAGAGGCGGAGCGACTCCTCGCGGCGCGTCTCCCACCAGCGGTCGAGCACCCGGACCCAGATCTTCTCCTGCCACTCCTCCGCCTCGACCGGGTCGAGGACCTCGACCGCCGGCTCGAGGCCCGCCGACTCCCCGTGCTCGCGCACAAGCCGGTAGCAGAGGGAGTCGATCGTGTGGATCGGCGCGTGCGGAATCTCGCGGAGCGACTCGCGGGGGTTCGGCGCATCCGGCGCGTCCGCATCACGCAGCTCCTGCAGCTGCCCGGCGATTCTCTCGCGCATCTCACCCGCCGCCTTCTCGGTGAAGGTGATCGCGAGGAGCTTCCGGATCGGCGCCTTCCGCGCGAGATGGAGGTGAAGGTAGCGCGCGGTGAGCACCTTGGTCTTTCCGGTGCCGGCTCCCGCCGTGACCCAGAGGTTCTCGTCCTTCGCGCTCGCCGCTTCGATCTGGGGATCGGTGAGACCCTCGAGCCAGTCGCGCTTCTTCTCGCTCACTCTTCCTCCACCTCCTCCCCCTCCTCGCGCGCGGCGAGCACGACGCGGCAGAGATCCCGGTACGGGCAGGAGAGCGAGTCGCACACCTTGTCGTCCGCGGGCTCGACGGGGAAGTCGCCCCTCCGAATCCCGTCCGCCGCCTCGCGCGCGATCTCCCCCGCGCGGCGGAGCCTCCCCGCGAACTCCTCCTCGCCGAGCGCCGTCGATCCGCGCGCGTCCTTCCCCGAGGGAACGATCCCCTCTCCGGCAAGCGAGGCGTCGAAAAAGCCGACGCGGCGCCCCTCGCGAACGGCGAGAAGAAACGCCCCTGCCGGACGCCGCGCGGAGAGCTCCGCGGCCGCAAGCGTGTAGAGAGGAAGGGCGAGGCTCCTCTCCTCCCGGAGGCCGCGCTCGAGCGCCGCCCTCCCGCCCCGCGCGCTCCTCTTGTAGTCGACGACGAGAACGCGGCCCCCCAGCGAGAAGTCGACGCGGTCGATCCTCCCCCGGACGCGGAGCCCGCCCGCGACCCGCACGGGGCGCTTCGCCTTCGTCCCGAAGCGAAACTCGAACGCGTGCGGCGTCCATCCGTGATCCCTCCGGAACGCGAAGTCGTCCTCGAGAAGGGAGGCGAGGTTCTCGCGCAGCTCCTCCTCGGCGAGCCGGTGGCCAACCCGCTCCGGGAAGCAGCCACGCGCTTCCTCGAAGGCGCGCGCGACGATTTCCTTGACATCCAAATCGTCCGGCCCCGCCTCCTCCAGAACCCGGTGGAGCACCATCCCCTCGAGGACGACGGGGAGGGCGTGCTCCGCGCTCTCCTCCGGCTCGCGGAGGCGGAAGACGTGCTTCGCGAGGTATCGGTAGGGGCACGCCTGGAAGTCCTCGAGCTCGGTCACCGACCACTCGTTTCGGGGGCGGAGCCAGGCGCGGAAGGCGCGGACCTTCCCCATCGCCACCGGGTCGCGGAAGGAACGAGGAGGATCGGGCGGGGCGACTTTCGCACGGGCGAGAAGCGCGGCTGCAAGCCGGATCCCCGCCTCGTCCCGCTCCGCCGGATCGGCACGCGATGCGAGAAACGGAAGGACGTCGGCGACCGCCGCGATTCCCTCGGCCGACTCGAAGCGCTCCGCCGCGCCCCGATCGACGCGCCCCCGTCCCTCCCACTCGCGCCGCACCTCCTGGCGGAAGGGGGACTCCGGGCACGGCTTCCCCCCCGGCTGAAACGCCGGGGCGGTGAGGTAGAGTGCCTCGGTCCCCCTCTCGCACGCGCGCCGGAAGAGAAAGCGCTCCTCGTCCGCGTGGAGCGATCGATCGGGAACGCGAAGCTGCCCGCTCGCGTTCAGCCGCTCGCGGTCCCCCTCGTTCCAGAAGGAGCCCGGGTCGTACGGGCGGGGAGAGAGGCCCGCTTCGAGCCCGGCGACGAAAACGACCGGGGCGCGGAGGTTCTGGCCGTGGCGGAAGTCGTCCACGCGGACCCCCGCGAACCCGCCCGCGGCGTACGACACACGGGCCCGCCCGATCTCCTCGCGGGCGAGATCGAGAATCAGATCGACCGGCGCGTCCCGGAAGCGCTCCTCCCGGTCGAAGAGGGAGGCGAGCCTGTCGAGAAGGTCCGCGAGGCGCGAGACCGAGGCGCCGGCGAGGGGGAGGTCCTCCTCGGGGAAGGCGGACTCGCGGAGAGAGAGGTCGATCCACTCGAGCCACGCGTCCCGGACGGCGCGGATCACGTTCCCGCCGCGCGACTCCCGCGCCTCGCGGGCCAAGCGGACGAGCGGCTCGACCCGCTCGGTCGCGAAGCCCCGGTCGAGCGCGGCGACTTCGGCGAGAAGCGACTCGCCGTCGGGAGGCTCCGGGGTCGCGTGCCAGGAAGCGATCGTGCGGTCGCCGATGTCCGCATCGACGTCGAACATCCGGTTCTTGACCCATGCGTCGACCGTCTCCCGCGTCGCCCCCTCGCGCGCCACCCGCAAGCAGTCGAGGAGCGACCTCCCCGGAGGGGTGGAGGCGGCGCCCGCCTGGAAGCGCGCGCGGAAGGGGATCCGGAAGCGGCGGAAGACATCCTCGATCACGCTCCGGTACGGCTCGATGTCGCGAAAGAGAAGGAGGAAGTCGCCCGGCTTCCGGCCTGCATCGTGACAAGCGCGAAGGATCTCCCGCGCGATCCGCTCGATCTCCTCTCTGCGGTCCGTGCCGCCGAGGAAGACGGGCGCGATCGGGCGGTCCCCCCCGGGGAGTGCTTCGTCGACCGGGGCGAGCGTCTCCACGAGCGCCGAGTGGCTTCTCTCCAGCATCTTCCCCATCCACGGATCGTCCGGATCCGCCGAGGGGAGCGTGAGGAAGACCTCGGGGGTCCTTCGAGCGACGGCGGAGAGGAGCTCGAGGCGGGCCCCGGAGAAATGGTGGAACCCGTCGACGAGGAGAAGCTCGGGGGGATGGAAGGGGAGGGAGCCCTCTTCGATCGACCGCGACGCGCGGCGGGGAAGGTCCTCGCGGAAGAGGAGCCCGCTCTCCTCCTCAGCGTGAAGAAGAAGGTCGTACGCGTCCGCGAGGAGCCGGAGTCGCGCGTCCGGCTGGGGGAGGGCGTCCGACATCGCCCGGATCTCCGGGCCGCGGATGCCGAGGCCGCGGAGGTCGGACACCCAGCGGAGAAGCGCGCCCCGGAACCGGACCGAGCGGGCGCGCCCGGCGAGCGGGCCGGGAAGCTCGGAGGCGATCGCGCGAAGGAGAAGCGATTCCTCTTCCGGGGCGGCCGTCTCGTCCCGGGCGACGCCGAGAAGGGAGGCGGCGTAGTCCTCGAAGGTCGTGATCCCGCCGTCGAGAAAACCTTGAGGCTTCGATTGTCCAAGAAAGCGGACGCGGAACTCGCGCGCCGCCCCGCGGTCGGGGAGGAGGAGCAGGGCGCCGCGTCCGGGGGTCTCGCCCCCCCTCGAAAGGAAGAGATCCGCGATCCTGGACGTCTTCCCCGACCCGGCTCTTCCGGTGAGGAGGACGATCCGGTTATCCCTCGGGGGCATCCTTCTCCGAGGCGGGCCGGGCGGTCCCCTTGTAGTAGCGGCGCCCGATGGCGCCTGAAGCCCAGAGATCGGTGAACGGCGAGGCCTCGTTGCGGTCGGCGGCGAGGGTCTCGCGCGCGTTGGCGAGCTTGGCGTCAAGGTTGTCGAGCTGGTGGAGGAAGACCGCCTCGCGCGTGGCGGGCTCGATCGGCGCGCCGAACTCCCTCTCCCCGTGATGGCTGAGGATGAGGTGGAGGACGAGCCGTCTCGACTCCTCCGGGAACTGCTCGATCGAGCCGATCACGCTCTCGACGCGGCGCGCGCCGAGATAGACGTGCCCCTGGAGCGTCCCGTCGACCGTGTACTCCTCCCCGGCGCGCTTTCCGAGCTCCTCGGTCTTCCCGATGTCGTGAAGGAGAACGCCGACCCGGACGAGATCCCAGTCGAGCTCCGGGTAGTTCGGCCGGAGAAACTCCGCCGCCCGGAAGAGGGAGAGGGTGTGCTCGATGAGGCCGTGGCGGTAGGCGTGGTGAAGCCGGGTCGCGGCGGGCGCCTCGGTGAATCGCTGATAGAAGGGGGCGTCGTCGAAGACGCGGCGGACGAGCTCCCGAAGCATCTCGTCCCCGACCGAGTCGATCGCCTCGCGGAGCTCCTTCTCCATCTCGCCGACAGGCCGGTCGCTCGCCCGCTCGAAGAGGGAGGCGGTGTACTCCTCCTCGCGCGAGAGGCGGAGCTTGTCGAGGATCAGCTGGAGCTTCCCCTGGAAGAGGTCGACGCGGCCCGAGACGCGGATGATGTCGCCGACCTGGAAGATGTCGGCGAACGAGTGGACCGTGTCGCCCGCGGAGTGGCGGGGCTGGAAGAGGCGCGCGACGAGGTAGCCGGTCCGGTCGCCGAGGTCGAGGTCGAGGTACGGCTCGCCGGTGCGCGAGGTCTTCACGCTCTTCCGGAGAACGCGATAGTGCTCGGTGACCCGGTCACCTTCCTTTAAGGTATCAATGAACTGGCCGCCGTGCGGGATCGCTTCTTCCGCCATCGCTCTCCTCGGGGGGCGAGTATAGGGCGGGAGAGGGGGCGGGTCAAGGTGGGCAGGGAACTGCTTACCTGATACGTCTTCCCAAGGGGAGACTCTGGGGAGGCCGGAGGCCGGGGCGGGGTGAGGGGGTGCCGGCTTCAGACACGTCGTGCGCGCCGCATGGTGGTTGACTGACTAGATCGCGGATAGCCAGGGGAGGCGCGCCCGACAACTCGCCGGGCGACCCCCTCACCCCGCTCCGGTGGGGCCATACGTGCTCAAGTACCTGATTCCCTCTTTCCAGAGGGCGGTACATTCCGACGCAGCTGGTGGTTCAGCCGGAAAAAGGTATATGGTACCTGAACACTAGCGAAACAGGGTCTTGATGGAGCCCCAGGACACAGGCTCGATCGACGTCTCGCCGCACGAAAACGTCGCGTCCATCAGAAGCTGCACCGGACCGAGAGCATCGAGGAACGGAGCCGCCTCCGGCGGGCAGAATTGCCCAACCTGACCGCCGAAGGAGAACGAGCGACTCACCTGTGGACCAGGCCAACCGGCGCATGCCACAGGAGCCTGACTGTTCCTCACGTTATTGTCCGCCACCCACCTGGGATAGGCGCCATTATCCATCGTGACGATGATCGCGACGAGGTCAGACGTTGTCGCTCCAAGTCCCGGATAGTGATTCCACCTCTCCATAGGATCCTGATGCGGAAGAGTGCCGAGGGAGCTGCCGACCTTGCACCGGTCACTGTCCACGTCCCAGAGGTCGTACGTCACCGTGAAGCCCCATCCGGGCACGGTGTACCGCCAGTACCACCAGAACTCGAGATTCGCACAGGTTTCGCTCGGGTCCTTGCCGCAATCAGCGGGAAGATCAAACACGACCCCTACCTCATCTTCAGCCATGCGCGCCCCATCCGCGGAGCGCCCGTAAACCCACAGCCAACCTGAGCAGATGTTGAAGTAGACGATCGAGCAGGTGCCGGTCAGGCCGGTTGACCTACCGTGAGGGACGATGTTCTCGCGGACCTCCACCCAGGCGCCCGGGACATCCGCCTGCACCGCGGCCGCGACCGATAGAGCAATCGCCACCCATAGCAGCTTGCCGGACATTCCGACCTCCACGTTCTGAATCACGTACTTGACCCCGCTCGAACGGTGTCAGGCACCTATTCTCGTCCTTACCTGTATCGCCCGATTCCCGACGACTGATAGTTTAGCATGAAAAGGACGGGCAGGGAAGGTGGACACGCCGGGTCGGCGCACCCGCGCTTGACGCCCCCGGCCCCCTCCCCTACCCTCTCCGCCTGTCATGGAACACGGCGAACGAAAGCAGCGCGCTCTTCTCGGCGTCTTTGCCCACCCGGACGACGAATCGTACGGTCCCGGGGGGATGCTCGCCCGCTACGCCCTCGAGGGAGCCGAGGTTCGCGTTCTCTTCTTCACGTGCGGGGAGGCGGGGACGATCGGGGTGTCGAAGGACCTCCCCCGCGAGGAGCTCTGCCGCCGGAGACGCATCGAGGCCGCCCGCGCCTCGGAGGCGCTCGGCCTCGCCGGCCACCGGATCCTCGGCCTCCCCGACCGCCGGCTCTCGGAGACGCCGGACGAGGAGGGGATCGGGCTCGTCCTCGAGGAGATCCGCGCGCACCGGCCGCAGGTGGTCGTCACCTTCCACCGGCTCGGCATCTCGGGGCACCCGGATCACGTCGCGGTCACACGATTTACCCGTGAAGCGTTTAGCCGGGCCGCGGCGGAGGGCCCCCTCAAGCTCTACGAGTGGGCGATCCCGCAGTCGAAGGCCCCTCTCTATCGGGAGAGGAGGCTCATTCCGGTCCCGGACGAGGAGATCGGGGCGGTCATCGCCGTTCCGCCCGAGGCAATGGACCGGAAGCTCGAGGCGATCCGCAGGCACGAGACGCAGATCGAGTTCTACCACGAGCTCGTCCGGATCTTCGGCGACTTTCGCGAGGCGACCGCCGAGGAGTGTTTCGTCCTCTCCGACACCCGCCTCACCCGCCCCACGGAGCGGGAGAGCGATCTCTTCCTCGGGATCCCTGCGGAGTAGCGGCGGCCCGGCATGCGCGGGTTCGGTGCCTTCGCCCGATCGAGGTCAGCGCAGGAGGTCGCGGTAGGCGCGGACCCTTCCCTCCCCTCCGGTCGAGCGGAGGTACTCCGTGATCGCGCCGGTCACCTCCGGCCTCGGTCCGAACTCGGCGATCATCCGTTCGAGCGCCTCCCGTTCCTTCGCCGGATTGTCCGCGCGGTGATAGAACTCGGCGAGGACGACATACGCGCCGTGGTGCCGCGGGGTCGTGTTCACGACCGCGTTTAGGTTCCTCTCCACCTCCTCCGCGTGCTGCGGCTCGTAGAGCCTCTCGGAAGCCTCATCGAAGAGGGTCTCCGCCCGGGCTCTGTTGAAGTGAATGAGGTACTCCGACTCGAAAGTCCCGCGATCGATCTCGTTCGAAAGGAGCTTGTTCTCCCCGTACTCCATTTTCGCGTAGAGGTGCCGGGGATTCCGGGCGATCGCCCGGCTCAGGTAGCTCTCCGAGTCCTCGATCCTGCCGAGGTTCTTGTAGGCCATGCCGATGAAGAAGTTGATGTCGCCGCTGTTGTCCTGAAGGCGATCGAGCTCCTTTCCGAGGAGAAGGTCCTCGAGGGCGCGCTCGTGCTCCTTGAGACCGAGCCGCGCCTTCCCGCGGACCACATGGAACCACGCCTCCCCGAGCCCCCCCTCGATCGCCTCCGTGAGAAGGCGGTCGCACTCCTCGAAGCGTCGGGCGGTGAAGAGATAATCGGAGAGCTGGCGGATCAGCACCCGGTCCTCGCGGTCCCTCTCCCACGCGGTTCTCAAGACCGCGATCGCCGAGTCGAGATCGCCCGCCTCCTTCTTCAGGAAGTGGGCCCAGACGCCAGCCGCGGCGGCGGTGGGATCCGTCTCGTACGCCCGCCCCGCGTATAGAAACCCGCCGAACCCGTTGCCGCTCCTCCGGAACGCCCGCGCGACATCGAGCTGGAAGGCACCCCTCTCCTCGGGCGAGAGGCCATTGTAGTCGATCACGCGATCCGCGTCGAAATGGAGGGCGCGGAGAACGCCCGAGAGGCGTCCTCCCTCGAGCCTCGCGGCGAGCGCCTCGGCGCCCAGCTCGATGAACCCGTTCGCGTCCCGGTTTCGGCGCGATCCCTTGACATATGAATCGATCGTCTCCCCGTCGAGCCTGAGGACGGCGACCAGCTCGTGTACCGAACGGATGTCCGCCTCGAGAAGATCCGTCTGCGTCGTCACGTCCCGCCAGAAGGCGAGGAGATCCGCGGCCCGGATCCGGAGCGGCGCGTCGCTGCCGAGAAGAACGAGCGCGCCCGGACGATCCGTCTCGACCGCGAGCACCCAGGGGAAGGCGGCCCGGAAGGCGCCGAGGAACGAGCGGAGATGCTCCTCCCCGACCCCGGCAAGGGGGAACGAGGCGGAGAAGATCCCCCCCGGCCGGAGACGGGCCGCGGCGAGCCTGAAGAACTCCTCGGTGTTTCGGTGCGCGGCGTTCCGGTCCCAGGGAATCGCCGGCTGGGAGGCGATGAGATCGTACCGCTCCCCGCCCCGGGCGAGCGCCGCCCGCGGATCCGCCCCCCGGAAACGAAAGCGGGGGTCGTTCCACGGCTCCCGGTTCGCCCTCGTGAAGTACCGCATCGCCTCGATATGCGACGGCTCGGCATCCGCGCAGAGGAGACCGCCGGCCCCGCCCGCGAGAAGGGTGCCAGCGGTGATCCCGGCGCCCGCCCCGGCGAGAAAGACGTTCCCCCCCGCCGGCCGGAAGAGAAGAGGTAGGCGCCCCGTGAGAACTTGAACCGGTAAGTGAGTTCGGTCGGAGACCTCGACGACGCCGTTGGAGGCGAGGAACCGGCTCCCCGGCGCTCCGATCACCATCACGGTCGCCTGCGCCCCCTCTCGATAGAACGAGGGGACGATCGAGTAGGTCTTCTCGAAATCGCCTTCGTCGATCTTCTCGTAAAGACGAGCGTAACGGAAGACCGCGGTGTTGAGGAGGCCCGGCCTCCAACGGGGAGGGCTCGCGAGCGTCACGACGAGGAGGAAGAGGAGCGCTGCCGCGAGAGGGAGCCGAACGCGTAGGCGCGATCCGCTCGCCCCGAGAAGCAGGATCCCCGCGAACGCCGAGAGGGCCGCGCTCGCGAGTAGAAGCCCGCGAATCCCGATGTGCGGGAGAAGCAGCGGGGAAAGAAGGGCGGCCGCCGCGGCAGAGAAAGCCCAGACAGCCCACGGCAGTCGAGCATCCGGGCCGGCCGGCCCCTCCCGCCGGTCGGGCCTGAGGAGGGCGCCCCCAAGAAACCCCGCCAGACAAGCACACGGTAGGACGACGATCGCCGTCACGAGGGCGCGGGCCCTGAAGAGAAGGGCAGGATCCTCGGGATCCGCGCCGGCGATCCGGAGAAAGAGGTAGGGGAGGCGCGCGGAGATCCCCACGATCGCGAGAAGGAGAAGGGCGTAGAGCCCCGCCGTAACGGCCGCCGCCGCGCGCGAACGTCCTCCACCCTCCCGCCTCTCCGCGGCGAGGGACCCGAGGGAGAGACCGAGAAGAAGGAAGGTCCAGAGAAGCCCGGTCGCCCGAAAGGTCGGCCCGATCAGGAGGTCGAGCGTCCTCCCCCACCCGACGACCGCGAGCGGGAGGAGAAGGCCGAAGAGGCCGGCGAGGAGAAGGCCCGTCCGGTCCCGGCGGGTGTCGCTCTCCCCCCCGCCCGGGGAGGTTCCGGCGGCCGCGCGCGGGCTCCCCGCAAGCCCGGCCAAGAGCAGGAAGAAGAAGGCGCCGATCGCCGCCCCCCGGTCCCCCATCCACGGCACGAGGACCCGGCTGCCGAGAAGCGCGCCGCAGCACGCCCCGAGGAGCCCGATCGAAAGGGACCGGTCGGGCGCCCCCCCGGGTGCCGAAGCCGGGCCCGCCGCCCCCCTCCCGAGCAGAGCGCCGGCGAGGAAGACCAGGACGGCGAAGAAGATGGCCGGAAAGTCCCCTCTTCCCCCGGCGGACACCGCGTGGTACGGAAAGACGACGAGGAGAAGCGCCAGGGCCGCCGGGTCGAGACGAAGCCTCGCCATCCGCGGGCGGAGCGCCGCCACGAGCATCCCGACGAGAAGGCCCGCAACGAAGAGGACCGCGGGCACCGTCGCGGTGGAGAGCGACGGGCCGAACAGAGGACGGCTCTCACGGACCGCCGCAACGAGCAGGAGCGCCCACCCCGTCCCCGCGAGAAGGGGGGAGACGGGCCGGAGGACCGCCGAGAGAACGCCCTCCTGCCGCCCCTCCACCACGCTCCCCTCCAGAGATCCGCCTTGCCAATCCGTCATCGGACGACTACCATCACCCGGGTGCATGAAAAGGGAGTCTATCAGGCGGTCGGCCCGCGCTCAACCGCTGGAATACCGAGAACAAGGCATTGAAAGTCAACGAGCTGCTCGATTCCGATACGATCCTTCTCGAACCGAAGTCGAAGAAGAAGTTCGACCTGATCCGGGAGATGGTCTCGCTTCTGGCCGACAAGGACCTCCTCAGGTCTCCGAAGAAGGTGCTCTCCGATGTCATCGATCGAGAGAAGGAGAAGGGGACCGGCCTCGAGCACGGGGTGGCGGTCCCGCACTGCCGGAGCGAGGGGACCGAGAGGCTCGCCGCCGCTTTCGCGTTCGTGCCGGGCGGGATCGACTTCGGCGCCCTCGACGGCCGGCCGAGCCGGTTCATCTTCCTTCTCGTCTCGCCGAAGAACGCCACGACAACCCACGTCCAGGCGCTCGCGACAATGGCGCGGATCCTGAAGCAGCCCAGTGTTCAGGAAGCCCTCGTCAAGGCGAAGAGCCCCGGGGAGGTGGAGAAGACGCTCGCGGAGGCAAAGGTGTGAGCCGCTTCGACCCGAAGGATTTTTTTTTCGCCGCGCCAAGCGTGAGGGCTATGCCGCCCGCTCCCTCTACAAGCTCGAGGAGATCGACCGGAAGCACCGCCTGATCCGCCCCGGCGACCGCGTGGTCGATCTCGGGTGCGCTCCCGGCTCCTGGCTGCAGTACGTCTCGCGCCGCGTGGGCCCCGAGGGGCTCGTCGTCGGGGTCGACATCGAGGAGGTGCGGATCGCGCTCCCCCCCTTCGTCCGCGTTCTTCGCGCGGACCTTCTCGCGCTCGAGCCCGAGGAGCTTCTCGCGTTCGCCCCCCGGTACGATCTCCTCCTCTCCGACGCCGCCCCCAAGACGACCGGAGTTCCCTTCGCGGACCACGCGCGCTCGGTCGAGCTCGCCCGCAAGACACTCGAGCTCGCCCGGGCGGTCGTCCGCCCCGGCGGGGGATGGCTCTGCAAGGTCTTCCAGGGGGAGGAGCTCGAGTCGTTCCGCCGGGAAGCCCGCCTCTGCTTCGACCGTCTCCTCGAGTCGAAGCCGAAGAGCTCGCGGGACCGGAGCAACGAGGTCTTTCTCCTCGGCCTCGGTCTCGCGGGCGGTCCGGAGAAGGCCGGGCCGGAAGACGCGCCGCCGTCCTCCTGATCCGGCCGCACCGCTCGTCTCGCTGTCGCCGATGCCGCCTTCGCGCCTGTTCGGAACGACCCCTCGCCGCCGTTGACATTTGAAGCAACAAGCGCTACACTCGGGGCCGCGTCAAGAGACGCTCTATCCTTCGACAGGCGCAAAGCGTACCCATCCTGCGGGTCGGTTTCTTCTCGATCGCCGCAAACGGGCAGCCTCTACGGGTCAGGGGAGGCCGTATTGGCTCCCGCCACCCTCTCCATCCCCGGTCGAACGAGGAGAAACAACATGAGACGATCCTCCGCCCTCACAGCCCTCTTCTCTCTCTTCTTCTTGTGCGGGTTTTCGGCCGGTGCCGCCGCCGAGGGCGGGGCGGCCGAAGCGCCCCGCGACCTCCTCTGGGAGGCGACTTCGGGCCCGGAGGGAGCGGCCGTCTTCAGCATGGTCGCCACACCGCTCGGCACGGTCCTCGCCGGAACGGAGAACGGCGGGCTCTATCGATCGACCGACGGTGGGATGTCGTGGATGGAGCCGGGCGGCGGCCTCGAGTGGCCCTGCTGCAACTACAACGTCCGCGCGCTCGAGGCGAGTGCCTCCGCGGTCTACGCGGGAACGTGGGGCGGCGGGGTCCACCGCTCGGACGACGACGGGGAGAGCTGGTACGCGACCGGATCGATCCCGGACGAGGGATACCCGATCGTGCTCGCCCTCGCGGCCTGCTTCCGAGGGGAGCGGGTCTACGCCGGGGGGCAGTTCAGCGTGGCGCGTTCGGACGACGGCGGAGGGACGTGGGCGCTCGTGAACGACGGCCTCCCCTCCTCCTGGATTCGCGGGCTCGCCCTCCGCGGGACCACCCTCTACGCGATGTCGGACGGCGGCGTGTACCGGTTGGACCAGGGGAGCACGACTTGGGCCGCATGGAACGACGGGCTGAACAGCGTGGTCGCGCAGCAGTCGCTCTACTCGGCCGCCGAGTGCCTCTACCTCGCGACGCACGACGGGGGAGTCTGGCACCTGGACTGCGACGACAGCGTCTGGGTGGCGATGAACGACGGGCTCTACGACGACAACGTGGACGTCCTCGCCGAGACGGACCTGGACCTCTACGCGGGGCTCATGGGAGGGGGTGTGTACCGCTGGAACCCGGGAACGTGGTCGTGGGAGGACGCGAACGACGGTCTTTGGAACTGGGATGTTCGATGGATGACCGTTCTCGGTCTCGACCTTTTCGCGGGGACGTACGGCGCCGGGGTCTTCGCTCTCGACACGAGCGCGCGCTCGTGGACCTGGTCGAGCGGCGGGATGACCTCCGCGCCGGTGCTTGCGATCGCCGCGGACGGCGCGAACATCTACGCGGGCGTCGAGGGTGGAGGCGTCTTTCGCTCGGCCGACCAGGGGGACACGTGGGAGATGGCGAACGACGGCATCGAAAACGTCTTCGTGCACGTCCTGGCGGCGGAGCCGGGGGCGGTCTACGCGGGGACCTGGAACGGGATCTACAAGACCGTGAACGCGGGGATCTCCTGGACCGCCGCCGGCCTCCAGGGGAACGGCATCTTCGGGCTCGATTTCCTCGGCGGCGTTCTCCATGCCGGCACGCACGGCGGGGAGGTCTGGTCGTCCGAGGACGGAGGGGGGACCTGGGACCCGGTCGGATCGGGGCTACCCGGAGGCTTCGTGAGGGGAATCGCGGAGCGGGGGGACACGCTCTTCGCCTCCGTCGACTGGCAGGGTGTCTTCCGGCTCCCGGACGGCGGATCGACCTGGGACTCGGTGAACACCGGCCTCCCCGAGCGGATGGTCCGCTGTCTCTCGGTGAGCGACGGCGCGCTCTTCGCGGGGATCGAGAACCGCGGCGTCTACCGGTGGGACGGCGCCGCGGAGGAATGGGACACGACGGGGCTCGGGTGGATCACGGTCTTCTCCCTGACCGACGTGGGGACGGAGCTCCTCGCCGGATCGTGGGGCGCGATCCACTCCTCGAGCGACACGGGGCGGACATGGACCGACGCGAGCGGCGGGCTGAAGCCGTGGGTCGCGGTTCACGACGTGGAGGCCGGCGGAACCGCGCTCTACGCGGGCCTCATCGGCGCCGGCGTCTTTCGGGCCGACTACGGCGTCGGCGTGTCGAGCCCGGTCGAGGAGGCGTGGTTCGCGACCGGGCTCAGCGTTCGTCCGAACCCGTCGGCGGACGGATCACGAATCGCTTTCCGTATCGATCGTAAGGAACTCGTTCAGTTGAACGTGTACGATGTCGCCGGGAGGCGGGTCGCATCCCTTCCCTCGCGGGTCATGACGCCGGGCGCCCACGAGGTGCGTTGGGACGGGAGGCTCGCGAACGGCGAGAAGGCATCGCCGGGGGTCTACTTCATCCGCCTCAAGGCCGGCGAGAAGGAGCTGCACTCCAAGACGATCGTGCTTCGGTGACGGAGCAAGACCGCTGTCATGGAATGTCGCCTCTCTTTCGGGAGGCGGCCTTTCCTTTCCGCTGCCCGTCGTGTCAGCGGAGCCCCCCCGCCCCCAGCCCCAGGTACCAGGCGAGGCAGGGTTCTCCGTAGAGGAGCGCGAGGAAGCCGACCGGGGCGAGGAAGACCCCGAACGGAATCGGTGTCGTCCCCTTCCCCTTCCGGAGGAGGATCAGCCCGATCCCGAAAAGCCCGCCGACGAGCGACGAGAGAAAGAGAACCGCGAGGATCAGCTTCCATCCGAGGAACGCCCCCATCATCGCGGCGAGCTTGACGTCCCCCCCACCCATCCCC
>JBDRFQ010000191.1:0-7104 GCA_043818685.1 Candidatus Eiseniibacteriota bacterium | reverse complement strand
GGAGCGCCTGACGGCGCGGTTCAAGAGCGACTACCCGGTGGAGGATCGCGACCAGATCGAGTACATGGACGTCGCGCCGATGCAGATCGTGAGCGCGGCGGCGGCGCTGATCCCCTTCCTCGAGCACGACGACGCCAACCGAGCGCTCATGGGATCGAACATGCAGCGCCAGTCGGTGCCCCTCCTCCGGCCCGAGGTGCCTCTCGTCGGCACCGGCCTCGAAAGGCGAGTGGCGTTCGACTCGGGCGTTCTCGTCACGGCGAAGCACTCGGGCGTCGTCGAGAGCGTGTCGGCGGACACGATCGTGATCAACTACTCGAAGGGGCGGGAGATCGATCTCACCGGCTTCGAAGGCCTGGAGATGCACAAGCTGACCAAGTTCCGGCGGTCGAACCAGGACACCTGCGTCACGCAGAAGCCGCTCGTTCGCGTCGGCGACCACGTGGAAGAGGGCGACGTGATCGCGGACGGGCCAGCGACCCACAACGGCGAGCTCGCGCTCGGGGCGAACGTGCTCGTCGCCTTCATGCCGTGGAGCGGGCACAACTTCGAGGATGCGATCCTCGTGAGCGAGAGGGTCGTGAAGGAGGACCGCTTCACCTCGATTCACATCGAGGAGTTCGAGCTGCAGGTGCGGGACACGAAGCGGGGCGTCGAAGAGATCACCCGCGAGATCCCCAACGTGGGCGAGGAAGCGGTGAAGAACCTCGACGAGGACGGGATCGTCCGGGTCGGGGCGCATGTCCGCGCGGGCGACATCCTCGTCGGGAAGGTGACTCCGAAGGGGGAGACCGAGCTGTCACCCGAGGAGCGGCTTCTTCGCGCGATCTTCGGGGAAAAGGCGGGGGACGTGCGCGACGCGTCCCTCAAGGCCCCTCCCGGGATGGACGGCGTGGTGATCGACGTGAAGGTCTTCTCCCGGAAGGAGCGGGACGAGCGGGCCAAGCAGGAGGAGAAGAAGAAGGCGGCGGAGATCAAGCGCCGCATTAACAAGGAGATCAAGGGAATCCGCGACGTGCGGGACGAGCGGATCCGCGCCGTCCTCATCGACAAGACGACGGCGCGCTTCTACTACCGCGGCACCGACGAGCACATCCGGGCCGGGCGGAAGTGGAACGATCGCTTGTTCGAAGAGGTCTCTTTCGACAAGGTGGATCCGAACGAGCCCCTCACGGACGACACGCGCACGAACAACAGGCTCCGCGCCCTCATGGCCGCGGCGGAAGGCGCCATCGACAAGAAGGAACGCGAGCTGCTCCGCGAACTGGAGAGGCTCTCGCGCGGCGACGAGCTGGCTCCCGGGGTCGTCAAGCTCGTCAAGGTCTACGTGGCGAAGAAGCGCAAGGTTTCGGTCGGAGACAAAATGGCCGGGCGCCACGGGAACAAGGGCGTGGTCGCCAAGGTCTTCCCCGAGGAGGACATGCCGTTCCTCGCGGACGGAACGCCCGTCGAGATCGTGCTGAACCCGCTCGGTGTTCCGTCGCGAATGAACCTCGGGCAGATCCTCGAGACGCACCTCGGGTGGGCGTGCACGGCCCTCGGTCTCCACGCCGCGTCGCCTGTCTTCGACGGAGCGGCGATCGAGGAGATCAAGTCGAAGCTTCGCGAGGCCGGTCTGCCGGAGGGCGGAAAGACCGTCCTGCACGACGGCCGCACCGGGGAGCCGATGAAGCACGAGGTCACGGTGGGATACATCTACATGCTGAAGCTCTCCCACCTGGTCGACGACAAGATCCACGCGCGATCGATCGGTCCGTACTCCCTCGTGACGCAGCAGCCGCTCGGTGGGAAGGCCCAGTTCGGCGGCCAGCGGTTCGGCGAGATGGAGGTGTGGGCCCTCGAGGCGTACGGCGCGGCCTACACCCTGCAGGAGCTGCTCACCGTCAAGTCGGACGATGTGGTCGGCCGCTCCAAAGTCTATGAAGCAATCGTGAAGGGGGAAAACCCGCCCCAGCCTGGAATTCCGGAGTCGTTCAACGTGCTCGTAAAGGAGCTCCAGTCGTTGGGTCTCGATATTCACCTCGAGCAGCAGAAAACCGAGTAACCATTCGCGGGCTACGGCCCGCGAAGGGCGGCGCCACCGCCTGGGGGGTCACTCAGGTGTATACGGCAAGAGAGAGAGAAGAGCGGCAGCCGGCATCGTTCGAATCGATCCGGATTCAGCTTGCCTCGCCGGAGACGATCTTGGGCTGGTCGTACGGCGAGGTGACGAAGCCGGAAACGATCAACTATCGTTCGTTCAAGCCTGAGAAGGACGGGCTCTTCTGCGAGAAGATCTTCGGGCCCGTCAAGGACTGGGAGTGCAACTGCGGGAAGTACAAGCGGATCCGTTATCGCGGCGTCGTCTGCGACCGCTGCGGCGTCGAGGTCACCCAGGCGAAGGTGCGACGCGAGCGTCTCGGCCACATCAAGCTCGCCGTTCCCGTCTCCCATATTTGGTACTTCAAGGGAATTCCGAGCCGCATTGGCCACCTGCTCGACATGTCGGTTCGCGACCTCGAGCGCATCCTCTACTACGAGTCCTATGTGGTCACCGACCCGAAGGACACGCCGCTGCAGCAGAAGGAGCTTCTCTCCGAGGATCGCTTCCTCGCGCTCAGGAAGGAGTTCGGGGCCGACGGTTTCGAGGCGGACATGGGCGCCGAGGCGATCAAGAAGCTCCTCAAGGCCGTGGCTATCGAGGAGCTGGCGAACGATCTCCGCGTGATCGCGAAGACCGAGGTCTCCGTTCAGCGGAAGAAGGAGACGCTGAAGCGTCTCAAGGTGGTCGAGGCTTTCCGGAAGTCGGGCAACAAGCCGGAGTGGATGATCCTCGACATCGTTCCGGTGCTTCCGCCCGACCTTCGCCCACTGGTTCCGCTCGAGGGGGGGCGCTTCGCCACCTCGGATCTCAATGATCTGTACCGCCGCGTGATCAACCGGAACAACCGTTTGAAGAAGCTGGTCGAGATCCGCGCCCCGGAGGTCATACTCCGGAACGAGAAGCGGATGCTCCAGGAAGCGGTCGATGCGCTCTTCGACAACGGTCGGAGAACGCGCGCCGTCCGCGGGCCGGGGAATCGCCCCCTGAAGTCGCTCTCTGACATGCTGAAGGGGAAGCAGGGGCGCTTCCGCCAGAACCTCCTCGGGAAGCGCGTGGACTACTCGGGACGCTCGGTGATCGTCGTCGGGCCCGAGCTCCGGCTCCACCAATGCGGGCTGCCGAAGAACATGGCTCTCGAGCTCTTCAAGCCTTTCATCATCAAGAAGCTCGAGGACAAGGGCTACGTGCAGACAGTGAAGAGCGCGAAGAAGCTCGTCGAGCGCGAGAAGCCCGAGGTGTGGGACATCCTCGAGGAGATCATCAAGGACCATCCGGTCCTTCTCAACCGGGCGCCCACCCTCCACCGTCTCGGGATCCAGGCCTTCCAGCCGGTTCTCGTCGAGGGGAAGGCGATCCGGATCCACCCGCTGGTTTGCGCCGCGTTCAACGCGGATTTCGACGGCGACCAGATGGCCGTGCACGTCCCGCTCTCGTTCGAGGCGCAGATCGAGGCGCGCGTGCTGATGCTCTCGAGCAACAACATCCTCGCGCCGGCGAGCGGGAAGCCCTTGGCGTCTCCGACGCAGGACATCGTTCTCGGCATCCACTTCCTCACCCAGCCCAAGGACGAGGCCCGGGGAGAGGGGATGGTCTTCACGGGCGCCGACGAAGTCGAGGCGGCCTACGAGGGGGGCGCGGTGGAGCTGAACGCCCGCGTCAAGGCGCGGGTGAAGGGGAAGATCCTGGATACGACCGTGGGCCGCGTCTTCTTCAACCGATTCGTTCCCGAGGAAATGGGCTACATCAACGAGACGATGCACAAGGGCACGCTAGAAGACCTGGTCGGGCACTGCCACACGATGCTCGGCCCCGAGAGGACCGCGCAGTTCCTCGACAGCCTGAAGGATCTCGGTTTCCACTACGCGACGATCGCTGGGATCACGGTCGGCATCGACGACGTCATGGTTCCTCCTGAGAAAGCAGAGCTGATCCAGCGCGCGTGGGGCGAGGTGCGAAAGATCCAGGGTGCGTACGACAAGGGGCTCATCTCCAACCTCGAGCGCTACAACAAGGTCATCGACATCTGGACGCACTGCACGAACGAGGTCGCCGACAACATGTTCCGGCGCATGGGAGAATCGAAGGGCGGCTTCAACCCGATCTTCATGATGGCGGACTCCCGTTCCCGGGGCTCGAAGGAGCAGATCCGCCAGCTCGCCGGAATGCGCGGCCTCATGGCGAAGCCCCAGAAAAAGCTCACCGGAGGGGTGGGCGAGATCATCGAGTCGCCGATCGTCTCGAACTTCCGCGAGGGGCTCAGCGTCCTTGAGTACTTCATCTCGACGCACGGCGCGCGCAAGGGGCTCGCGGACACCGCCCTGAAGACCGCCGACGCGGGGTACCTCACCCGCCGTCTCGTGGACGTGGCGCAGGACGTCATTATCACCGAAGAGGACTGCGGTACGATTCTCGGTCTCGACATCTCGGCCCTCAAGGAAGGGGAGAAGATCATTGAGCCGCTGTCGGACCGCATCCTTGGGCGCGTGACCATCGAGGACGTGATCGATCCGATCACCGGCGAGATCATCGTCGAGTCCGGCCAGGAGATCCGAGAGGAGCAGGCGCTGGAGATCGAGAACGCCGGCATCGACTGGACGAGGATTCGTTCCGTTCTGACGTGCGAGACGAAGCGCGGGGTCTGCGCCAAGTGCTACGGCCGGAATCTGGCGACCGGGCGCATGGTGACTCTCGGCGAGGCGGCCGGCGTCATCGCGGCGCAGTCGATCGGCGAGCCCGGGACGCAGCTGACGCTTCGGACCTTCCACATCGGCGGCATCGCGGCGCGCATCACCGAGGAGAACTACCTCAACTCGCGTGTCTCCGGACAGATTCGCCTGAGCGATCGTGTCCGGATGCTGAAGCTGGCGGACGGCTCCCACGTGGCGATCTCGCGGCATGGCGAGATGGAGATCCTCGACGACGAGGGCCGGGTTCGCGCCAAGCACCGGATCCCGTTCGGCGCGAAGGTGAAGGTGCGGGACGGCCAGGAGGTCGCCGAGGGAGATCCGGTTTTCGAGTGGGATCCCTACTCCAGACCCATTCTCTCAGAGAAGAAGGGTCAGGTGAAGTTCGTCGACATCATCGAGCAGGTTACCGTGAAGGAGGAGCTGGACGACAAGACCGGGCGGAGGCAGCGGGTCATCATCGACGTACGGGAGAAGAACCTGCACCCCACGATCCGCATTGTCGGGCCCGGCGGCCGGAAGATGGCGGAGTACCTCATCCCGACCGGGGCGCGGCTCGACTGCCACGACGGAGACGAGGTCGAAGGCGGGCAGATTCTGGCAAGGATGCCGCGGGAGATCTCGAAGACGCGCGACATTACCGGAGGTCTTCCCCGGGTCGCCGAGCTGTTCGAGGCGCGCAAGCCGAAGGACGCCGCCGTGGTCACCGAGATCGACGGGTTCGTGAAGGAATCCGGACGGGTGCGCGGCATGCGCCGGGTTCTCGTCACGAACGAGTCCGGCGCGGAGAAGGAATACCTGATCCCGTACGGGAAGCACATGGTGGTGCGAGAGGGGGACGGCGTGAAGGCGGGCGAGCCTCTCTCCGAGGGTCCGATCAACCCGCACGACATCCTCCGCATCTTGGGAAACAACGAGGTTCAGGAGTACCTGGTCAACGAGATTCAGGAGGTCTACCGGCTCCAAGGGGTGCGGATCAACGACAAGCACATCGAGGTGATCGTTCGCCAGATGCTGCAGAAGGTCCGGATCGAGGACCCCGGCGACACGGTCTTCCTGGAGGGAGACCAGGTTTCGAAGGCGGTGGTGCGCGAGGAGAACGAGCGTCTTCTCGCGGAAGGGGGGAAGCCGGCCACGTTCCAGCCTCTCCTCCTCGGGATCACAAAGGCGTCCCTCTCGACGGAGAGCTTCGTCTCGGCCGCCTCCTTCCAGGAGACCACGCGGGTTCTGACGGAAGCGGCGATTCGGGGCGCGACCGACCACCTCCTCGGCCTAAAGGAGAACGTGATCATGGGGAACCTGATCCCCGCCGGAACCGGGGTGAGCTACTGCCGCCGGATCCGCCTCACGGAGCCAGAGGCTCCCCCGGAGGAGGAGCAGGTGGCCGAGGCCGCGGGGGACGATCTGGGGCCGGACGAACTCGGAGGCGAGCAGGAAAAAATTCTTGACAGCAAGTGAGAGTATAGAGAAAATAGCTGTTCTATGCCTTTGAGCTGAAACAGGTTCCGTCTCGGGAGGGGGTTCGCTTGCCCACGATCAACCAGCTGGTCCGGAAGGGCCGCAAGGTGTTGAAAAAAAAGACGAAAGCTCCGGCCCTGCAGAGCTCTCCCCAGAAGAGGGGGGTCTGCATCCGCGTGTACACGACCTCTCCGAAGAAGCCGAACTCGGCGCTCCGAAAGGTGGCCCGTGTCCGGCTTCAGAACGGGATCGAGGTGACGAGCTACATCCCCGGGGAGGGGCACAACCTCCAGGAGCACTCGCTCGTCCTCGTCCGCGGGGGGAGGGTGAAGGACCTTCCCGGAGTTCGCTATCATATCGTCCGCGGGGCGCTGGACGCCTCGGGGGTTGAGGGACGAACGCAGAGCCGTTCCAAGTACGGAACTCGGAGACCGAAGAAGTAGCAGCCATGCCCAGAAAGAAATACGTACAGCGCAGCAACCCCTTGCCGGACCCGGTGCACGGAAGCCTTCTCGTGACCAAGTTCATCAGCTCGCTGATGAGTTCCGGAAAGAGGAGCACGGCGGAAAAGGTGTTCTATCGCGCGATGGACATCATCGAGAAGAAGACCGGCCAGCCGGGCATCACGGTTTTCAAGCAGGCGATTGCCAACGCGAAGCCGGTTCTCGAGGTGAAGTCGCGCCGCGTCGGGGGCGCCACCTATCAGGTTCCCGTCGAGGTCCGGCCGGAACGACGGACCTCGCTTGCGATTCGATGGATCATCGACTTCTCCTCGGCACGCTCGGAGAAATCGATGGAGGAGAAACTGGCTGCGGAGCTGGCAGCCGCTTCGAAGAAAGAAGGGGGCACGATCAAGAAGAGAGAGGACACGCACAAGAT
>JBDRFQ010000190.1:0-2822 GCA_043818685.1 Candidatus Eiseniibacteriota bacterium | reverse complement strand
CGCCCCGGAGATCCTCAAGGCAATCAAGAAGAAGTCGTCGAACCGGTCTCTTTCCTGGACCCTCGCCCGCCTGCTGCGGCACCATCGAGACGCGATCTCCCAGATCTCCCTCCGACCCTACGTGAACGGGTGTCTGAGGTTCCTCGCCCGGGGAGACGACAGGTACCGCCTCCCCTTCGAGGTGCTTCGCAACGCGAACCCCGACATGCTCGTCAAGGCCATCCTAGCGTCCGTCCGCTCGGCCAGGAAGTCCAAGAACCTCGACCGTGCCGAGAAGTACCTTCAGCTCGTCAACACGGAGGACCTGGCCACGCTGGAGACGCGCTTCGAACTCGCCATCGTGCGCCTGCGGAAAGTCAGCAAGGCCCCGGCCGCTGTCTCGGCCTCCTACTCCGCCCCTTTCGCCGAGGCCGATTCCCCCCTCGTGCTGCTTTCCTCTGTTCTCCGGAGCGACCGCTTCTCCCTCGGGAAGCGACTCAGGGCCGAGGCGGGCTTTCTCGGATCCGACGACTACCTCTATGTGGGGCTCCACCTCGCGGAGCGCAGCCCGCTCGAGCGTGAACTCGCGCTGTCCATCCTCCGGTTCATTGTCCGGAAGTACCCGCGAAAGAAAGAGGCCCGGGTCGCGCGTCACCGCCTGCAGGCGGAGGGGATCAAAGTCTAGCGAGGCGCGGCCTCAGACCGACGAGTCACGAAATCCCAAATCCCAACATCCAAATCCCAACGAAATCCCAAAACCCAACTCCCAACAGCACGTCGGTTCGGTCGCGCCGGATTGGGATTTGGGATTTGGAGGTTGGGATTTCGCCATCCTGGAGATTGACTCCTTCGTCCACATGTCGCGCGCTCAAGGACCCTACCGGATCTGTTTCCCCCTGATGTTCCGCACCTGCACGGCCGCCCCCGCCGGCATCGCGAAGGCCACCCCCCCCGGCGGGCCCCCTCCCGCGGTGTACGAGTAGGACTGCCGCTGCCCGTCCAGTACGACCGACGCTTGCGAATCCCGCACCTCGACGCAGAAGTGCACCCACTGGCCGAGCGGCATCCCTGACGGAGGCCCCATCCGCGAGGCCCACCCCGGCTGGTTCCCCGGCGCCGCGACCCATCGAACCATGAGGCCGAACTCGAACCTCTCCACCATGAGGTCGAACTCGATGTCATACTCCGACCACGATTCCGTCGTGTTGCAGTAGACGAACTCGTTGTAGTTCACGGACCCCCCCTCGTCTTTCGCCGGCTCCGACACGCTGTGCCTCGCCACGAGCGTGCCGTCCCGGTGCTCCACGGTGATCTGCCCCCCACCCACGAGCGTCCAGCCGTTGAGACTCGTGCCGTCGTAGAGGACGATCCCCCCGCCGGCCGGTGGCGGCGGCGGCGGCTTGTCCCCCCCGCCGGGCGGCGGCTTCGGGGGTTGCTCCTGCGACTTCTTGTACTGCGCCTCCTCGTCGCGGACGCGCTGCTTCAGCACCGCGACGTCGCGGGACGCCGACGTCGCACCGAACTCCGAAGGGAATCCTTCCGCCCGGCGCATCGCCTGCTCGTACAGGTGCTGCTGGAGGAGTTCCAGGACGTCCTGCTCGATCTCCTGGTAGGTCTTGGCGGCATCCTCGTCCCGCTTCAGTCTTACCCGGTCGATCCGGGAACGGATCTCGTCCGACACGTCCGTCGGGACGTCCGCCTGCGTCCCCAGGTCGGTCAACCCATCGATCACCTTGTCGTACGCCTTCGGGTCGTCGGCGAGAATCCGATCGATGCGCTCCATCTCCTTCCCGAAACCGTACCGCCGTACCCGCTCGATCTCCTCCTCGATCTGCCGGCCGAAGTCCTCCGGCATTTTCACCGCGACCTCCCGCCGGAGCGTCTGGAGCTTCGTGATCACCTCCGCCGGATCCGAGGGTTTCTCCTTCCGCAGCACCCGGAAGCGTTCCCACTGCTCCTCCCGCCAGACCTGCTGGGTCCGTTGCTCCTGCAGCTCCCGGCGGAGGTTGTCTGCGTCCCCTTGCGATGGGGTCCCCTGAAACCGCAGTTGCGCATCGGTCAGTCGCCGGATGGCGCCCTCGAAATCCCCCGGTTGCTGCTGCAGGTGGTCCCTCACTTCCTGGACCGCCGCAGCCCCGTCCGCGTTCCGGGCGGCGATGCGCTGTTGCTCTTTCTTCTTCGAGATCGAGTGCATCACGAGCCCGATGACCGCCAGCAGGATCACGCCTCCCCCCACGCCCAGGGCGATCCACTGGGTCCGCTTGTCCTTTTGGCGCCGGTAGCGGCGCGTCTCGTGGACCTGGGACCCGTCCTCCGCCGTGGGCTCCCCCACCTTCCCGCGCACCGCGGAGGAATGACGCCCCGCGCGGGCGCCGGGACGCACCGCGGGCAGAACGCCCGACGAGCGCTTCTTCTTCGAGGGGGTGCGCTTCCTCCCGGCGGGATCCCCCACCGCGGGAAGGATGCCCGAACTGCGGCGAGAAACCGGCCTGCGGACCGCCGGAACCGTGGCCGACGACCGGCGCGACGCAGGCGGCAGAGGCTCCTCCGCAATCAGGTGCGCCACCGCCGCCTTGCACTTGCGGCAGTAGTGCTTGTTGCGGACCGTGACCGCCTTCTCGCCCAAGAAGTCGGCCTCGGGGATCAGCTCCCCACACTGCTCGCAGTAGACAGTAGCCCTACCCACTCTGGCCCTCAGATCGGAGCTTGAGGATACCGCGGACCCGACAGGCCGTCAACGACGAACCGTCCCCGACGACGAACCCCGCCCGCCGCGCCCCGGCCGCGGCGCGGGGGGGACCTCCGGACTCGCCTCCCCCGGCGCCAGCCCCGGCCCCAGCGCC
>JBDRFQ010000189.1:0-2052 GCA_043818685.1 Candidatus Eiseniibacteriota bacterium | reverse complement strand
GGCGCTGGGGGCCGCCGGCCTGCTCCTCCTGGAGCTGCTCTCGGCGGCACTCTCGGCGGCCCGGTCCTACGAGGTGCGCCGACTCTCCCAGGAGGGGATGTACCGGTTGCGGCGTGACCTGTTCGCCCGGCTTCTGCGCTTGCCGGCCGAGTTCCACGACCGGCGGACGGCGGGGGAGCTGGCGAGTCGGGTGCGGGATGAGACCGAGGTGCTCGAGATGTGCCTCTTCCGTGGAGCGATCGCGCTCCTCCTCGCGCCGGCAGGGTTCCTCGGGATGGCGCTCATCATGTTCCTCCTTCATCCCCGGCTGGCGCTGTGGACGCTCGTGCCGATCCCGGTCCTCGCCGCGGTGACCTGGTTCTTCGTCACCGGGCTGCGCAGAGTCACGCCGACGTACCGGGAGTCCGTGGCATCGTGGAGCTCGTTCCTTCACGAGCGTCTCCAGGCGGTGGGGCTGGTCCGGCGGCTCGGTCGGATCGTCCCTGAGAGCCGAGCTTTCGATCGGCTGGGTGAGCGGAGCCGTGAGCTCCGGATGCAGATCGAGGGGCAGACGGCGCTTCTTCTCGCGGTCGGCGGAGTGGCGACGTTCTTCGGGACGGTCGTCATCCTCTGGGTGGGGGGCAACGAGGTAATCCGAGGCTCGGCGACGGTGGGGAACCTCATCGCGTTCCTCGGCTACCTGGCCTACTTCTACGCGCCCCTCTCGGAGGTCACCCGCGCGAACTACCTTCTCCAGAACGCGGCGATCTCGGCGGATCGTATCCAGGAGGTGTTCGACGCGCCGTGGCGTGGGCCCGAGCCGGGGACCGGCCTGGGGGTTCCGCAGGAGGGAGCGCCCGCGGCGGAGGACGTGTGGTTCGCCTACGCGGAGGCGGATCCGGTGCTGCGCGGCGTATCGCTGGCCCTGCGGCGCGGGACGTGGACAGCGGTCGTCGGCGCGACCGGGTCGGGGAAATCGACGCTCGTGATGCTCCTGGCGGGGCTGCGCGCGCCGGTCCGCGGCCGCGCGGTGTGGGGGTCGGTGGATCTTGGAGAGGCGGACCCGGAAGCGCTTGCCCGGCGGCTTGCGGTGGTCGTGCAAGGGGATCACCTCGTGGACGGCACGGTCGAGGAGAACGTTCGGTTCGGGGCGCCGGAGGCCTCCGGCGAGGACCTCGATCGCGCGGCGGCAGTGTCGGGGCTGGACCGCGTCGTGGCAGGCTTGGCGGGGGGGTGGTCCACGCAGGTGGGGGAGCGAGGTGAGAGCCTCTCGGGCGGGGAGCGCCAGCGGGTGTGCCTCTCTCGCGCGCTGCTGATGCGTCCGGACGTCTTGCTGCTCGACGAAGCCACGTCTTCCCTGGACGTCGACACGGAGCGAGATGTGTTGCGGCGGCTGCGCGAGGACGACGGCCGGCGGGCCGTGCTGCTCGTTTCTCATCGGAGGTCCGTCGTGTCCCTGGCGGACGACGTGTTTCGTCTCGAAGGCGGGAGGCTCGATGCGGAGGCCAGTCTGGGCTCTCGCCCTTGACCGTCGCGGGGGAGGTCGGTAGGTTTCGTACCTGAAAGGAGAAACGCATGCGCCGATACCTTGTCGTGGGGCTCGGCTACGCCCTGCTGCTTGCCGGGGCGGTGGGCGCCGAGACGATGTTCGTGAAGGTGAAGCAGGCCTCGCTGAAAGAGAAGCCGCGGGGGTTCAGCAAGGAGCTGGCGAAGCTCCCCGAGGGGACGCAGGTGGAGACCCTGGATCAACAGGGGACGTACCTCCGGTCGCGGACGGTCCGGGGCGTGGAGGGTTGGGTCCACCAGTCCTCGTTGGAGGAGGAGCAGCGACAGAAGATCACGGGGACCGGGACGGGCGGGCACGGGCGGACCTCGGAGGAGGTGGCGGCGGCGACGAAGGGTTGGAACGAGGAGGTGGAACGGGGCCATCGGTCGCGAAACCGGGACACGGACCGGTTCTTCCGCGACGTGGACGAGATGGAGCGGTGGCCCGCGTACGCGCGGCCGTTCGAGGAGCTGGAATCGTTTCGGCGGGAAGGTTGCCTGGGGGAGTTCAAGCCATGAGAGGGATTC
>JBDRFQ010000188.1:0-3985 GCA_043818685.1 Candidatus Eiseniibacteriota bacterium | reverse complement strand
TTCCGCCACGCGACCGTCACCTTCCGCGCGGCGGCTGAGGGATCGATTGCGGAGATCGTCTCCGACACCGCCGGCTCGGGCCTCATGACCTGCTACTCTTGGACCTGCTACTACGCCGCCTGGCTCTCCAGAGCGTATGTGCGGATCGGGTCGACCGAAGTCGAACCCTCCTCCTGGGGATCGCTGAAACAGCTCTTCCGGTGACCCTTCTCCAAACCGGCGCCTGGTACCGTATTTCACAGGCGTGTGGTCGGACTCAGCCACGGCGGTTGGCGGCCACGGGCGCCCGCGAAGGGCGCGGCCACCAAGTGCGAAGGCGCGACTGGCCGGCGCCCGAGCGGGCTGTGGCCGACAGGACCTGCCGGCCACCCGTGTGCTCGGACTCAACCACGGCGGGCGTCAGCGGCACGCGTCCGCGAGGAGTGGACCCATCCATGCTCGGCGTCCATTGACAAGCGTCCAAACGCCTGCTACTCTCCCTCCCGACAGACAGGTTTCCCCGGGTCCGCGGGGCGGAGAAGAAGGGAAAACGGTGCGAAACCGTTGCGGGCCCGCCGCTGTAACCGGCGACGAAACCCACTCGATGCCACTGCGGCTCTCGCCGCGGGAAGGCGTGGGCGGTAGGAAGACCCGGAAGCCAGAAGACCTCCCCGGGGAAAACGAACCGGGCTCCCGAATGAAGCCCGGCACTTGAACCGTCGGCTCGAGGAATGGCCGCGACGGGGCATGTCACTCCCCGAAGCGGCGGCCGCTTCGGTTTTTCCTTCCCCGCGCGCCCTCCTCACGCCGGCGACAGCACGGTGAAAGCGCGATGCGCGTACGCACGCGGCGCCGGACGGCGTGGGTCCCGCCGGCCGCCCTCCTCGCGATCCTTCTTCTCTCAACCTTCTCGCCCGCCGAGGAGCCGGGGCCCCTCTACGGGCCGGCCGACACCGTGCGCGTCGGCGGAGACGCGATCGAGGGAGGGTACGACCCGGCCCGCGTCCCGTTCTTCGCGACCGTGAAGGACCTCCGCGGATCGCCCGGCAGGCTCCTCACGATCGCCGACATCCTCGAGGAGTCGGCGGGCGTCCGCATCCGCCGCTTCGGGGGCCTCGGCGCCTACGCCACCGCCTCGATCCGCGGGAGCGCGCCGGGCCAGGTCGAGATCTACCTCGACGGCGTGCCCCTGAACTCCGCGGAATGGGGCGCGGTAAACCTCTCCGAGCTCCCCGTCGACAACCTCGTCCGCGCGGAGATCTTCCGGAGCGGCGCGCCCATCGCCCTCGGCGCGTCCGGCATCGGCGGCGCCGTCAACCTCGTTACCCGCCCCGCGGACGTTCCGAGCACGTCGCTCGCCCTCACCGCGGGGAGCTACGACACGTGGAAGACCCACGCGCTCCGCTCGGGGAGCGCCGGCGAGGCCGCCTACCTCCTCTCCTACCGGCACCTCCGGACGCGGGGGGACTTCGAGTTTCTCTTCGACCCCGGAACGCGCGTGCAGAACGCCGCGGACGACACCGTGCTGACGCGGAAGAACAACGCCTTTCGCGAACACGCCCTCCTCGGCAAGCTCCTCCTCCCCCCGCTCGGCGGATGGAATCTCGAGCTTCTCGACGATTGGTACCTGAAGGAAAGCGGGCTCCCCGGGCACGGCAACCTGATCTACGAGGAGGCGTCGTTCGACAACCGGCGGCACCGGGCCGGGCTCCGCGCCGCCTCCCCCGCCCTCTTCGGAAGGCGGCTCCGCGCGGATCTCGGCGCCTACCACCTCTATCAGCGCGACCGTTACTTCAACCCCGAAAGGGAGCCGACCCTCCACCCGAGCAATCTCATCCATCGGTCGGCCGCGACCGGCGGGCACGCTCTCCTCGCCGCCTCACTCCTCTCGGCGCGCCAGGCGGTCCGGACGAGAGGCGACTGGCGGCGCGAGACCTTCCGGCCCGAGGACGGGAATCCCGCGATCGAGAAGGGCTTCTTGAGAGAGAGGCGCGTCCTTTCCCTCTCGATCGAGGACGAGTGGTATCCGCTCCGCGACCGGCTCACGCTCTACGCCGCCTACCGGTGGACCGAATCGGAGGACAACTTCCACGGCGTGCTCCCTTACGGACCGCCGCCCGAGCCGCTCGAGACGGCGCACCGGGGCGCATTCCGCGGATCGACCCTCGGGGCGCGCGCCGACATCACGCGCCTTCTCGCCGTTCGGGCGAGCCGCACGCGGGCGGGACGCCTCCCCACGCTGCACGAGCTCTTCGGCACCAACGGGGACGTCCGTCCGAACCCGTCTCTCGTTCCCGAGGAAGGGACCACGTGGGACGGCGGCTTCCGCCTCCGGGCGCCCGAAACCGGACCGGTCCGAGGGTTCATCGAGGTGTCCGCCTTTCGCTCGGAGCGCGACTCGCTCATCGTCTTCATTCAGAACTCGCAGCAGAGCTTCAAGGCGGTGAACCTCGAGAGCGCCGCCGCCGAGGGAATCGAGATCCAATGGGAGATCGACGGGCGGCGGATCCGCCTGGACGGCTCGTTCACCACGGAGGACGTGCGCCAGCACGGACAGGTCCCGCACTGGGAGAACAAGTGGATCCCCTACGTCTCGCCGCGCGAGCTCTTCGCTAGGACGACGCTCCGCCTCGGCCGGTTGGAGATGAGACACGAGTACAGCCATCTCGACCGCTACTACCGGGATCGGGCGAACACGGAAGAGGACCGCGCGGAAGCGAGGAACATCCACAACGCCGGGGCGAGGATCCGTTTCCTGAACGGGCGGCTCCTCCTCGATCTCGACGTGCAGAACCTCGGGGACGACAAGAACTCCGACTCGTTCGGATACCCGATGCCGGGAAGAACGATCTACCTGACCGCCGCGTTCGAAACGACCGGCGAATCGCGATGACGGGCGCCGCCGCCGCCGGAAAGGAACTCGCATGAAACGGACGACCCATCTCGCCGCGGCCCTCGCCGCCGCGATCGCCTTCACGGGATCCGCCCCCGCGGAGGAGTTTCTCCTCGCCGTCACGACCGACTACGAGACGAGCGGTCAGTGCGCGAAGGTCGGCTTGGAAAACCCGTGGCCGGTTCAGGCGAACCTCGAGCCGGTCGGCTCGGATCCGGTCGTCCGCGAGTGGCGAAACCGGATCTACGTCGTGAACCGCCTGTTCGCCGACAACATCCAGGTGATCGATCCCGAGTCGGGCTTCGACACGGTGCTCGAGTTCTCCGTCGGGGCGGGGAGTAACCCGCAGGACATCGTCTTCGCGAGCGACACGAAGGCATACGTCAGCCGCTACGAATCGACGAAGCTCTACGAGGTGAACCCCTCGACGGGGGCGATTACCGATTCGGTCGACCTCTCCCTCTTCGCCGACGGGGACGGGCTCCCCGAGATGAGCCGGATGGTCCTCTTCGGGGGGCGCGTTTTCGTTCAGATTCAAAGGATCGACCGCTCGACCTGGACCCCGCTCCTCCCCTCCTACCTCGCCGTCGTGGACGCGGCGACGAACTCGCTGGTCGACGCGGACCCTGCGGCGCCCGGGGTTCAGGGAATCGCGCTCCGGGCGTCGAACCCGAACGGGCCGATGGTTCTCGACGAAGGGGCGGGGAGAATCTACGTCGGCGAGACCGGCTCCTACTTCGCTCTGGACGGCGGGGTCGAGAAGATCGATGCCGCCGGGCTCGTCTCGGAGGGGTGGGTCGTCACGGAGGCCGCGCTCGGCGGCGACCTCGGCGTGTTCGCCCTCGCCGGAGCGAAGGGATTCGCGGCGGTCTCGAGCGACTGGTTCTACACGACTCGGCTCGTCTCCTTCGACGCGGGGACGGGAGCTCTCCTCGCGGTGCACTATACGACGGACGGATACGTCCCCGACATCGAGTGGGACACCCTCACCGCGCAGGTCTTTCTCGCCGACCGGAAGATCACGGCGCCGGGCGTACACGTCTTCAGCGCGACGAGCGGCGCGCGGCTCACGACTTCGCCGCGGAACACAGGGCTTCCCCCCGCCGATCTCGC
>JBDRFQ010000187.1:0-7228 GCA_043818685.1 Candidatus Eiseniibacteriota bacterium | reverse complement strand
CTCCTCAAGCAGGCGCTCCTGCTCGGCCATCTCCCCGTCAAGGAGCCCCTTGCGATTCCCGCGCCACGCGGCCGTGAGCTCGCCAGAGAAAGCCCGGTGGAGAAGCGTCCTGAGTAGCGCGCTCCCACTGTCCTGGTTCCTACCGAGGCTCGCTTCTAGTGTGCGCACCGACTCGAGAAACCTCGCAAACCTGAGCTGTAGCTCAAGTGGAGGAAGCATGATTCTCAGACCCTCAAGGCGAAACAGCGCCAGCTTCCCAATTGTGACTCTTCCCGCAAGCAGTCTAATCTGCTCTTGGCACGCCGCGGTGTTCAAGAGCGCGCTCAAGTACTCCGGGGCGAATCTCCTTGGGGACGTTGCTACGATTTTCGCCGCGTTCTCGGTGAGGTTCACGCCATCGAGATCGTCTTCGACCGGGGCCGCAACGCCTATCTTCCCTGCAATTGTAATCACGACATCCCCGGTTGAAATCGTATACTTGCGGATCTTCTGCTGGGTTTCAGGATACAGGTAAACCATCTGGCCTCTCTCTATCCAATTGGGACGAATGTCCACGCCACGTGCATATCTGTGAATGGTGGGGTGCGGGGAGTAGGCGTCTCCTTTCGGAAGCCGCTTTCCACCCCTGACCCGTCCGATCTCTCGCAGTGCCACCTCTCTCCAGCCGTGTGGGTTCGAGGCCGGGTCACCGAACATCTTGTAGAAGAGGGCGGGGAGGATGCGGGCGGCTTTGGCGTCGGCCTCGGCGCGCTTCTTCTGCAACGCATCCGCCTGATCCAGAATCTCCACGATCCTCCGCTGTTCGGAGAGGGGGGGGACCGGAATCCTGTACTCCCATAGCTTGTCCATGATCACGCGAGGCATCTTCGCCCCCGCAATCGTCTGTGACGCAAACTGAACGAATGGCCTCGAGCGGAGAAAGTACGCAAGGAACCGTCGGTCGAGAACACCCGTCGCAGGCCGAAGGGGAACCAGCTCCGTTGTCGCGATTCCCGGCTGCTCCGGGCATACGACCTTGTTCAGATACGGGCGGAGCTTGGAGTATAGGACGTTTCGGTTGTCGAAGGCGTAGGTCGAGTTTCCTGCCTGAGCCGCCGGGCCCATGACTCTCTCAAGTATCCGTCCGGTCCCGCTTTCCACTTGATCCAGATTGAGATGCCACACCACATCCTGGTCCCGAAAGCGAAGATGGGATGGCCGGGGCGGTGCGACCTCACGCAGGCAAACGGAAAGCCAGTTCATCGCCTCCGCCCTTTCCCTGAGACGCGCCCCCGCTTTCCCTTCGGACCCGCGATCCCGGCCGGTGACCGTCCCTCCAACATCCGCCTCGTTCGCTCCATTTCTTCCGCGATCAGCTTCTGATCCGGCAGAACTGTCCTGTACTCCGCAGCGAGAACCTTGTTCGGAAGGCCGTCTAGTGCGTAGCGCGCGAGTACCTCGTTCTTCTTCGCGCAGAGGATGAGTCCGACGGGTGGGTTCTCGCCGGGCGCCGTCCAATGCTCCCGAGCGTAGTCCAGATAGACGTGCATTTGGCCGGCATCGGCGGCGGTGAACCGTCCGAGCTTCAAGTCGATCACGATCAGGCACCGGAGACGCCGGTGGAAAAAGAGAAGGTCGACGCGATACCACTCGTCGCCGATGCGGAGCCGCTTCTGGCGACCGATAAAGCAGAAGTCGCCCCCCAGCTCGAGAAGAAACGCCTCGAGGTGGCGGATGAGTGCCTCCTCGAGATCGCTCTCCGCGTACTCGTCCTTGAGATCGAGGAACTCGAGCACGTACGGGTCCTTGACCTCTTCCTCGGGAGCGACGGCATCTCCCCGCTTTGCCGCGGCTCCCTTCGCCAGCAGGGCGGCTTTGTTCTTCGATAGGGCCATCCGTTCGTAGAACTGGGATTCGATCTGGCGGTCGAGCTGGCGCACGGACCAGCCACCCCGGAGGGCCTCGGACTCGTAGAAGCTCCGCGCCTCCTCGTCCTTCACTCCCATGAGCCTGACATAGGCCGACCAGGGAAGCGGGAAGCTCGCCGCAATTGCCTGCAGAAGCTCACCCGGTCGAATCCCGGATTTTCCAGACAGCATCTGGAAAATCTCGCGCCGGCGGGGTCGCGCGTCCGGGAGGGGGCGATGGCCCGATTTTGCAGACAGTATCTGCAATTTCTCCGGGTATGCGAGATAGAAAGCCCGCATCTGATAGAGGTTGCTCTTGGCGAACCCGCGCCCGTACTTTCGTCCGAGATCTTGCCCCAGACGCTTCAGGAGGGTCTCGCCGTACTCCGCCCGCTCCTCTCCTTCCTGCTCGAACTCCACGATCCGGCGGCCGATCTCCCAGTAGGTCGCGGTCATGAGCGTGTTCACGCTCCTGGCCGCAGTGCGGCGCGCCTCGTCGAGAAGTCCCTCGATTCCCCCAACGAGCTGCTTGTATTCCCCTTTCATCCCCCCCCCTCCTCCTCGATCTCCTTCAGCAGCTTCTCGAGACCGGTCACGATCTCGTGCTCGATGGCGAGCGTCTCGCGGATCAGGTCGGCGGGATCCTCGTCCGGCGGCTTCTCGGCGACCTGCGGTTTGTAGCGGCTCGCGGCGAGGTTGTAGTCCGATTCCTCGATTGTCTTGAGAGGCGCCCACCACGCGCGCGGCTCCTCGGTCCCCGCATCGAGCAGCGCCCCCGCCTCCACGCCCGGCGCTCTCTTGAACCCGGACGCCTTGTACTCCCCCCACACTCCCAGCATGGCGGGGATGTCGTTCTTCTCAGGAGTCTCGGGGCGCGTGCCCCCCTGGATCTTCTCCGGGTCGTAGCCGTCGTTTCGGATCTCGTAGAACCACACCCTTGCCGTCGCGCTCTTCCCCTTCCCCTTCGACTCGGCCGGCCTCCGGAAGACGAGCACCGAGGTCTTCACCCCCGCGTACGGCTTGAACACGCCGGCCGGGAGCGAGACGACCGCGAGGAGCGCGAACTCGTTCACGAGCTTCTTCCGGAGCTCCGTGTGCGCGCCGGTCGAGCCGAAGAGGGCGCCCTCGGGGACGACCACCGCGCACCGCCCCCCCGGCGCGAGCGACTCCATCATGAGCCCAAGAAAGAGAAGCTCGCTCTTCTTCGACTGAGTCGGGAGATCGTGCCGGATCGACTCCTTCGGGAGAACGCCGGCGAACGGCGGATTCGAGAGGATCACCTTGTAGCGCCGGTTCAGGTCCTCCTCGGTGAGCCCGCCCATCTCGGAGAGGACGTTCGCCCTCTTCAGGCGCGCGCGGCTGATCCCGTGGAGGACGAGGTTCATCATGGAGATCCGCATAAGCTGGCGCGAGACGTCGGTCCCGGAGATCGATGCCTCGAGCACGCTCCAATCAGGGATCTTCTCCCCCGGTCCCTTCCTGTACGTCTGGAGGTTCGGGATCTCTTTCCTCGCCTCCTCGATCGACTGCCCCCGCTTCTCCAGCCACTCCTCGCCGTAAATCGGGATCTCCTCCGGCTTCTCGCTGTACTTGGCGAGCAGGTGGTCCACCGTGTCGATGAGAAAGCCGGCGGTCCCACACGCTGGGTCGTAGACGGTATCCCCGAGATCCGGATCGACCATCGCCACCATGAACGACCGGATCTGCCTCGGGGTTCGGAACTGGCCGTTCAACGCGGACTGCCCGAGATGGCTCAGCAGGTACTCGAAGATGTCCCCCTTCACGTCGGGGCCGAGCTTGCGGAAGTCGATCGTGTCGAGCTCGTCGATCACCTGCTTCAACACGCTCGGGTCGCTGATCTCCAAGACCGCGTCGCGGAAGTACTCGGCCACCTGCGGCTCGTCCTTCACGAGAGAGGACATGTAAGGGAAGACCTCGTCGCGGATAAAGTTGCGGAGCTTCTCACCGCCCAAGAAACGCCATTTCGACCAGCGGAAGCGCTCCGCCTGCGCGGGAAAGAGCTTTTGCGCGTGCCCAGCGCCGAGCCTTTCTTTCAGTCCGCGCGTCTCCTCCTCTTCATCGAGGAGCTTGAGGTAGATCAAATAGGAAAGCTGCTCGATGTAAGTGATCGGATTGGAGACGCCGCCCGCCCAGAGGATGTCGGTGATGCGCCGCATCTTCCGCCTGAGATCCTGGTTCACCTTCTTCTCCTATGCGGTCTTCTTTCCGAAGAGGGAATCGTTCAGGTCCTCCACGACCTCGCGGAGGCCCCCCTCCCCGAAGAGCTCGATCCCGACGGCCGCGGCGTTCAGCACCGAGAGCGGCGGCTCGAAGAGGTCCCCCATCCCGACCGCCCCCTTCACGATCCCGCGGTTCTTCAGGAAGGAGAGGTACTGGGCCTGGTCCGGGGTGAGAGCGCGCGTCACGAGCCAGGCACGGAAGTTCTCGTCGATTCGCTCCTCGCGGCTCTTGATCCGGATGAGACCGAGCGCGTGGCGCACGAAGTCGACGAGAGTCCCGCCGGGGTCGCGGTAGGCGCGGCGGAGGTTGTCCTCGTTGTAGTAGTGCTCCGGCTGATTGAGACGGCCAGCGAGTTCCTCCTCCTCCTCTCCGGTGAGGGGCGCCCCCTCGCGGATCTTCTGCAGGATCGGGTCCTTCTTGGCGCGCTCGCGGACGGCGTCTTCCCACGAGGCGGTGTACTCGCGCTTGTCGATCCGCTCCCCTTCCGGGCCGACCTCGACGTAGCTCACCGCCTCGAGCCACTCGTCCTCGAGGCCGAGCTCGACGAGCTCATGGCGGGGCTTCGCGGGTTTCTTCTCGGCGCCTGCGGGAGCCATTCCGCGTCCCCAAGAGATGTCCGTGTCCTCGAAGTACTGGTGGTTTCGGAAGAAATCGTAGATGACGCAGCCGGTCTTGCCGATGTGCGGCGCGGTCCGAAGCCCGCGGCCCCTCATCTGCTGGTAGAGGATCGGGCTCCGGACGCGGCGGCAGAGAACCAGGTGAACGACCTCCCGGCAGTCGAAGCCGGTGTCGAGCATGCCGACGCTGACCGCGATCTGCGGATAGGTCTCCTTCTTGAACCTGCGGATCACGTCGGCGGCGTCGGGAATGTCGCTCGTAACGACAGCCGCGTAGTCTCCCTTGAGTTCCGGGTGAAGTTCGTTGAGGCACCGGGTCAAGTGCGCCGCGTGGCGCTTTGTGATCGCGAACACGATCGCCTTCCCTGGGCCGGCCTTCTGGCCGGGAGCCAGTTCCTCGCGGTGCTCCCACGCGAGCCTGTCGAACTCCTCCACCATGAGGCGGTTGGTCTTCTCGTTCGTCCACTTCCTCTCGAACTCAAGTGGATCGTAGTGCTCCTCGTCGACGTCGGCTCCCTCCGCGATGATCTCCGTGATTCCCTGGGCGAACCGGTAGGGAACCAGATACTCGTGTTCCACCGCCTCCTGGATGGTGTAGGTGAAGTCGGGCTTCAGGTCGTCGCAGTGATAGAAGCGATAGGTGTTCCTTTCGATGTACATCGCGGGAGTCGCGGTCAGACCGATGTGGAGCGCGTCGAAGTGCGTGAGCGCGGTCTGCCACGCGCCGTAGATCGACCGGTGGCACTCATCCGCGACCACCACGTCGAAGTAGCCGCTCGTGTACTCCTCGTAGCGGCTGATCATGGTTTGGAGGAGGCAGACGGTGATTTCCTTCTCCTCACGGACGGCGGCGGGGCGGAGCCAATAGCTGCTGTGTTGGTTCAGGATGTCCTGGATCGCCTCGATCGCCTGCTTGGCGAGCGTTTCGCGGTCGACCAGGAAGAGAACCCGCTCGGCGAACCCGGCATCGATGAGACGCTTCAGATAGAGCACGGTGAGATCGGTCTTGCCGGTGCCGGTGGGCAGCTCGATGAGGAAGTGACGCTTCCCCAGCTCGACCGCCCGGTCGAGCGCCTTCATTGCATCGGCTTGGTAGGGGCGAAGCGCTCGCGTCTCCCCTTGGCGGATGTAGTGCTCGGGGATCGGGATGGTGGCGAGCGGCTTCCTCGTCGATCGCATCTCGACGAGGCGCTCGAGGTCGCGCCTCGAGAAGAAGGACGCCACGATCCGCGCGTCGTCGTTTTTGTAGTCCCAGAAGTAGATCAGCTCCCCGTTCGTGAGGAAGATGAACTCCGCGTCGAGCCGTTTGGCATACGGGAGGGCCTGCTGTTTGGCGACGTACGGGTGGATCGCGGTCTTCTTCGCCTCGATGATGGCAAGGGGGCGGCCGCTCTGCCCACAAAGCACGTAGTCGGCGCGGCCGGTCGGGACCTCGTCGCCGCCGCGGACCTCGACGGGAGCGCCGCCGTAGCGGCCGCCTTCCTCGCGGGCGCGCCCCCCGGCCCCGGGAACCGGCACCTCCGTTCGAACCTGGGATTTGTCCGCGGGATCCCAACCGGCCTTGCGGAGCAGGTCGTCGATGACGATCCTCGCGTCGGCTTCGCTGCTGGGAAACGGCATCTGTTCGTCCTGTCAAAGTGCCGTGAGACGGCCGCAGAGGGCCGGCCCGAGGGCCCCGGCGGAGGGCCGCGATGCCGGGCGTCCTCTAGTTTACACGAGAGACGACCTTGTTTCACGCGGCGACGGCGGCCCTATCGCCCCTTCTGGTTCCCGGTCCCGCGCAGGTAATCCACGGAGAGAACCCGCCGGGCGCCCGTCGAGAAGCACTCAACGGTCAGCTTCCGCCCACCCTCCAAGATCCGGATCACCCTTCCGGTGATGGTGCCGCTTCGCACGATCTCTCCGAGCACGCAATCCGGGAAATCGGGATCGTCGAGGAACTCCTGAATCGGCCTGCCGGAGTCCCCGTTGCCGAGGTTCTCGACCACGGTCGCGATGCTGCGGAAGATCGGGTTCAAGCGATCCCTCTTCGAGAGGATCAGAACCAGGCGAGCCTGCGCGCGGCTCAGGGCGACGTTTACGAGGCGCTCGGCATCATCCGTCTTCAGAAACTCGTTGTCGGCGTAGGCCGGGTCGAAGATGACCGTGTGGCACTCGCCCCCCTGTGCCCGGTGGGCGGTGCTCACCCTCACGGGAACGGGAACGCGCGGGAGCTTCTGGCGGATGAGGGTCCGCTGGGCACGGAACGGGGTCACGACGAGGATCTCGGGGCACCCGGACTCGTAGAGCCGTACAATCAGATCCCGAATCAGCTCCGCCGACTCGAAGCGGATCGGCCCCCGGTACTTGCTGGACCATGGGTGACCCTCGGCCTCGATCGGGACGAGGACCATCGCCCGGTCGCCCAGGCCGACCACGGGCCGAAGCTTACGAAAGCGGTTCCACGCGGGGTCCTTCGAGCAGTCGGCCGCCACGGTCAGCTTG
>JBDRFQ010000186.1:0-4165 GCA_043818685.1 Candidatus Eiseniibacteriota bacterium | reverse complement strand
GACTACCGGGTGACGCGGCGCGGCGGCAAGGGGATCATCACCATAAAGGCGAGCAGCCGGAACGGCCTCCTGGTCGGCATTCGCGAGGTCGTCGACACGGACGAGCTGATGATTATCACGCGGAACGGGATCATCCTCAGGCTCGCGGTGAGCGGCGTCTCGATGCTCGGCCGCAACACGCAGGGAGTGAAGATGATCAACCTCGACGAGGGAGACGCGGTGATGGCGGTGGCCCCCCTGGTGCGGGAAGAGGAGGAGGAAGGGGAGGAAGAAGAGGAGGGGGACGGGGGAGGCGGGGAGGGGAGCGCCGGCGCCGAAGGCGAGGGGGAAGGGTAGGCGGGGTTGACCGAGCGGGAATCACGGGTATCGCCGGGGCGCGACAAGAAAACTCCCCTCTATGCTCACGAAGAGCGGGCCCCGCTCGGCGACGGGGCCGAGACCGCCGTCCTTGTCGGCGTCGGCCTTCCTTCCGATTCCCAGCGCTCGGTGGAGCGATCCCTCGACGAGCTGACCGAGCTCGCGCGCACCGCGGGGGCGCTGGTCGTCGGGCGTTTCCAGCAGCGCCGGACGCGAGTGGAAGGATCGACCTACATCGGCAAGGGGAAGGCCGCGGACCTCGCCGGCTTTCTTGTGGAGCGCGACGCGCGGCTCGTTCTCTTCGACAACGACCTCTCGCCGGCCCAGGGCCGGAACCTCGAAAAAGCGCTTCGGACGAAGGTGATCGACCGGAGCGAGCTAATCCTTCACATCTTTGCGATTCATGCGCGAACGGAAACGGCGAAGCTGCAGGTCGAGCTGGCGCAGCTCGAGTACATGCTCCCGAGGCTCCGGCGGCTGTGGGACCACCTGTCGCGGCTCGGGGGGGGGATTGGGACGCGCGGCCCGGGGGAGACGCAGCTCGAGGTGGACAGGCGCCGCGTCCGCGAGCGGATCGACTTCCTCAAGAAGAGCCTGAAGAGGCTCGCGGTGAGCCGCGACGTGCAAAGGAAGGGGAGGCGGAGCCGTCCGACCGCGGCGCTGGTCGGCTACACGAACGCGGGGAAGTCGACGCTGCTGAACCGCCTGTCCGGGGCGAACGTGAAGGTGGAGGACGAGCTCTTCTCCACGCTCGACACGACGAGCCGGGTCGTCGCCGTCGGCCGCGACTACCGGATCGTGCTCTCGGACACCGTCGGCTTCATCCGGAAGCTGCCGCACGCTCTCGTGGCGTCGTTCCGGGCGACCCTCGCCGAGGTGGTGGAGGCGGATCTTCTCGTTCACGTCGTCGACGCGTCGAACGAGGACGCGGAAGCGCAGATTCGCGTCGTCCACGAGGTTCTCGAGGAGCTCGGCGCGGCGCAGAAGCCCACGATCCTCGTTCTGAACAAGATGGACAGGATTCGGGATTCGCTCGTCGTCAACCAGCTCGCGAGCCGGTTCGGCCCGGCGATCCCGGCGAGCGCGCGGACCGGGCGAGGGGTCGATGGCATCCAGGACGAGATCCGAAAGGCGCTCATCGCGATGAGGCGCGTCGTCGATCTCGATTTCCCGGCGGTCGAGTCGGCGGAGATCGCGCGCGCGTACCGGGAGGGAGAGGTCCTCCGGCGGCAGTTCGAGGGGGACCGGGTTTTGATTCGCGCGCGCCTTCCCGTTCCCTCTTTCGAACGGTATCTACGAAAAGGCTACGTCGTTCTCTCCGCTTGCTGAAATCGACCGGCGTTCCGGCGATTTCGTGTTCCTTCTCCTTCTTTTGTGCCGTCGTGCCTGCCGCTCGCTTCCGGTGTCCGGGCGCGAGCCCCGAGCGTCAAGGGCGCGCCGGCCTATGCCGATGGGGGAACGGAAGTTCTGCGGGCGAGTCGGCGCCGGGCGGGCGGGAGCGGAGCGATGCCGCAAATGATCGATCTCTTGAAATTGGTCGAGGATTCAAGCATGCGTGCCTTCCTCGACACGATGGCGCGCCTCGGCCCGGATTCGATTGAAATCGTCGCCGCGTCGGGCGCGCTTCTTCTCCGGGTGGGCGACGGGCGCGGCGCGCCCGGCTCCCGGGTCGTGGAAGAGCGGCCTGTCCGCGTGTGGGGGAGCGAGGCGGCCTTGGTCCGCGTCGTCACGGGGGGGGAGGGGGGAGAGAGAGAGCGCGCGGCGTCGGTCGCGCGCGCGGTTGCCCTCTTCGCGGAGGCGGTCCTCGAAGGCGAGTACCAGCTGAGAAGCCTTGCGGCTGAGATCGTCGACAAGTACGAGGAGGTGAACCTCCTCTACGATCTCGGCGGCGAGCTCGCTCTCTGTTTCGACGAGAAGGAGATCGCCGAGGCCCTCCTCCGCCGGCTCGGTTCCCTGCTTCGCGCCGGCAGCGCCGCCGTTCTCATGCGGAGGAACGGCGTCTTCGAGGTCGTCGCGGAGGAGCGGCGGTCCGGACGAGGGCGATCGCGGGGGGAGGGAACGCTTCTTCCGGCGCTGGACGGCGCGCTCCTCGAGAAGATGATGCGCCGCCGCGCCCCGGTGCTCGCGGCGGGTTCTTCCTCTTCCGGCGAGGACGGGCGGGGGCCGGGGGCGCGCGATCCGGAGGAGTCGGTGGCCGCGGCCCCGATCCTCCGCCCGGCGGGCGGCGCGCAAGGGGAGGCGATCGGCGCGATCGTTCTCGCGGGAGCGGAGGGGCGGGGGCCGTTCACGGCGGGGGATCTCAAGATCCTCAACACCGTCGCCGGCCAGGCGGCGATCGCCATCGAGAACGCGAGCCTTCTCCGCGAAAGGCAGGAGGCGGAGCGCATCAAGCGGGACCTCGATCTCGCCCGGGAGATTCGGAGCGCGCTCCTGCCGAGGGAGGCCCCGCGGCTCTCCGGGGCGGAGCTGTTCGGGCGCTCGGAGGCGGCGGAGAACATCGGGGGCGACACCTACGGATACATCCCCGACGGAAGGGGGGGCGCGATGATCCTCGTCGGGGACGTCGGCGGGCACGACCTCGGCAGCGCCCTCCTCATGAGCAGCGCGCGGGCGACACTCCTCGCCTCGGCGGCGGAGACGAAGAACCCCGGGCGCATCCTCGCGAAGACGAACCGCCTTCTCCACCCGGATCTTTCATCTGCGAACCTTTTGCTTTCTCTCCTCGTGGGCCGCTACGACGCGAGGAGGAGGCGGCTCCACGTGGCGAACGCCGGGCACCATCCGCCCCTTCTCGCGGGCGCGGAGTCGCGCCGGGTGGAGCGCCTTCACCCCAAGGGGCTCATCCTGGGCGTCGAGCCGGAGGCCCGCTACGAGGTCGTCCGATGGGACCTCGCGCGGGGGGACGCCGTTCTCTTCTACACCGACGGGATCATCGAGGCGCGTTCGCCGGAGGGGGTCTTCTTCGGGGAGGATCGTCTCGCGGACCTTCTCGTCCGGCACCGCCGCCGCTCCGCCGAGGGGATCGGCGGCGCCCTCTTCCGCGCGGTCCGCGCCTTCACCGGAGGAGCCGCCCCGAAGGATGATCTCACTCTTGTCGTTCTCAGGATCGAGTAGGCGCCTGCGCCGCTCGGCCGCCCGCGCGCGAAACCGGAGGGTTCGATCGGCCGTCCCCTCCGGTATCGCCGCGCGCCTACCGGAGGCGCGGCTTGTCGACGAGCGCGTACACGAGAAGGCTGCCGATCCCGTAGGCCAGCACGATCACCCCGACCGATCCGAAGAACGACCAGGGCCCGTCGGATGAGGGACCGCAGAAGCCGAACGGCCCGGGATCGATGAAGAGAAGGAGCGCCGCGCCGATCGCGGTGGCGACGATTCCGTTCCGAAGGGAGCCGGTGAGGACGTAGTCCCGCAGGACGCGGAAACCCTCTCCCGAGGCCTCTCCCCCCTCGCGCGACGAACGCTCCAGCATGACGAGATACTCCCGCCAGAGGCGCTCCTTGCGGACGAAATGAAGCACGACCGCGACCACGATGACGAGGACGACCGTCAGCAGGAAGATCATGGGAGGCCTCCTTTCCGGCTCTTGCCGCTTCCACGGGGATGACTAGCCGGGGACCCCTCGCGGTTTCACTCCGGGGGGCCGCGGGAACGTTGAAACCTTCTCCTCTTGGTTGCTACCAATCGGAAGGATCGGGGCGCGGCGCCCCATACCTGGAGTCCATTGATGACCGGCGAGGAGCTCCTTCGCGAACACGGGGACCGGGTGTGGCGCCTGGTGCGCCGCATGGTGCGCGAGGAGGACGCGCGG
>JBDRFQ010000185.1:0-4315 GCA_043818685.1 Candidatus Eiseniibacteriota bacterium | reverse complement strand
GACGATGCCGGGCCGGACCCCCTCCTTCTCGAGAAGCCGGAGGAGGGCGAGGCTCACCGTGAGGATCGCCGGCTGCGTGTACCTGGTCTCCCTGAGGGTCTCCTCCGGCCCCTCGAAGGCGAGCTTCGAGAGGGGGAACTCCATGATCTCGTCGGCGAGATCGAACAGCTCCCTGGTCTCCGGATACTCGTCATGGAGGCTCTTCCCCATCCCGACGTACTGCGATCCTTGACCCGGAAAGAGAAACCCGAGGCTCATCGTCAAACCCTCACGACCGAGGCCGCCCACGTGAACCCGCCGCCGAACGCGACCAGGCCGATCAGCATGCCCGGCTTGCACTGCCCGTTCCGGATCGCCTCGTCGAGCGCGATCGGGATCGAAGCGGCCGACGTGTTTCCGAAGCGCTCGAGGTTCACGTACACCTTCTCCCGGGGCACCTCGAGCCTCTTCGCCACCGCCTCCATGATGCGGATGTTCGCCTGGTGGGGGAAGAGCATGTCGAGCTCCGGTCCCTTGTGGCCGGCGTCCGCCAGGGCCTTCAGGCCCGCGCCGCTCATGTGGTTCACCGCGTGCTTGAACACGTCGCGGCCGGTCATGTGGATCTTGTGCTTCTTCCCCTCGACCGACTCGATCGTGGCGGGCATGCGGGAGCCGCCGGCCGGCTGGTGGAGCAGCTCCCAGAGCCTCCCGTCGCTCCCGAAGTTGATCGAGAGGATCCCCCGCTCCCCCTCGGAGCGCCCGAGAACCGCCGCCCCGGCCCCGTCTCCGAAGAGGACACAGGTGTTCCGGTCCTCCCAGTTCACGATTTTGGTGAGCGTCTCTGCGCCGATGACGAGCACGCGCCCCGCCTGCCCCGTTTCGATGAGCGCCTTGCCGAGGGCCATTCCGTAGATGAAGCCGGAGCAGGCGGCGCTGATGTCGAACGCGGCGGCGTTCACCGCCCCGATGTTCGCCTGCACGATGCAGGCGGTCGAGGGGAAGAGCATGTCGGGCGTCGCCGTCCCGAGGATCAGCGCGTCGATGTCCGACGGAGCCGCGCCCGCCGCCTCGCACGCGCGGAGCGCGGCCGGGGACGCCACGTCCGAGGTCGCCTCGTTCTCCGCGGCGATGTGCCGCCGCCGGATCCCCGTCCTCGTGATGATCCACTCGTCCGAGGTCTCCACGATCCTCGCCAGATCGTCGTTGGTCAGGACCTTTTCCGGGACGTGGGACCCGGTCCCCAGAATGCACGTGCGCCGCTTACTCAACCGTCACCTCGTCGTAGGCCCGGAGCCGCTTCGCGATCTCCCGGCTCATGTCGTACCGAACGAAACGGCTGGCCGTCCGCACCGCGTTCGCGATGGCCAGGGGAGAAGAACGACCGTGACAAATGATCACCACGCCGTCGATCCCGAGGAGGGGCGCCCCTCCGTACTCTTCGTAGCTGAACTGATCTTTGAGATGCGAAAGGGTCGGCTTGAGAAGCGCGGCCCCGATCTTCGCCGTCGGGTGCCTGGCGATCTCGCCCTTGAGGAAGCCGAGGATCATCCCGATCATCCCCTCGGCGAACTTGAGAATTACGTTCCCCACGAAACCGTCGCAGACCACGACGTCGACCTCTCCCTTGAACATCCCGACCGGCTCGACGTTCCCGGCGAACGAGAGCCCGCTCTTCTCGAGGAGCGGAAACGCCTCGCGGGTGAGGTCGTTCCCCTTCGTCGGCTCCTCCCCGATGCTGAGCAGGCCCACTCGCGGCTTCTCCCGCCCCACGATCCGCTCGGCGTAGACGGCGCCCATGTGAGCGAACTGGACGAGGTCGGTCGGCCGGCAGTCCTTCGTGGCGCCGATGTCGAGGAGAACGAAGCCGTCCTTTTCGTTCGGGACGAACGTGGCGATGGCGGGGCGGCGCAAGCCGGGGAGGCGCCCGAGCCCGAGAAGGGACGCGGCGACGACCGCGCCGGTGTTCCCGGCGCTCACGAACGCGTCGACCTTCTTCTCCTTGTGGAGGAGGAGGCCCTTCGCGATGGAGGAGTTGCGCTTCCGCCTCGAGGCGGCGGCGCCGTGCTCCTCCATCTGGATCTCCTCGCTGGCGTGCTCGACCTGCACGCGGGCGGCGAGATCCCCGAACGGCTCCAGCTCGCGGCGGATCCTCTCCGCGTCTCCGACGAGTACGACCTCGGCGTGGTCGGTCCCCTCGCTCAGAAACCTGGCGACACCGGCCACAACCGTGCCGGCGCCGGAGTCTCCGCCCATCGCATCAACGGCGATCCGCAAGTCGCGCCCCCCGCGCGTCACTCGACGATGACGACCCGTCGTCCTCTGTAGTAGCCGCAGTGCGGGCAGATGCGGTGCGGCGGCTTCGGCTGGCCGCAGTGGGAGCAGAGAGTCGGCATAACCACGGTGAGCTTCTGGTGGGTACGCCTTTTGTCTCTCCGGGCTTTCGAAACGCGCCTCTTGGGCAGACCCATCGTTATTCCCTTTTTCCGAGGTCCTGGCTCAGTTTGCGGAGGGGCTCCCAGGCGGGGTGCCCTTCCTCCATCCGGCAACCGCAATCCCCCTTGTTCCGGTCCGCCCCGCAGACGGGGCAGAGGCCCCCGCAATCGGGGCGGCAGACCGGCTGCATGGGGGTCGTCACGAGGATCTCCTCCCGCACGATCTCGTCGAGAACGAGAGAGCCGGGCGGGCCGGGGAGAAACCCCGGGTCCCCTTCGTACTCGACATCGAACACGCGGACCTTCTCTCCCTCGATCTTCAGCGCCTCCGCGAACGGGACTTCGAGAGCCTCCCGGTACGCGGTGAGGCAACGGCCGCAGATACGTTCCACCTCGGTTCGGATCGTACCTCGGACCGTCAGTGTGCCGGCGGTGCGCGCGACCTCGATCGCGAGATCCACCGGCTTGCGGAAGACCGCCCCCTCTTCCTCGAGCTCGATCTCCTCCGGGCCGACCCGGAAGTCGAAGCGGTTCACCCCCTCCCTGATGCCGGACAGCTCGATCCTGATCGCGTCCACGTTCCCTCTCCCGATCTCCGTTCGAACCGCTCTCTCTTTGCCTGGGTAACGGCTCCGGGGGGTTCTCTCGATCCGGATCCCTGTCGGGTGGAGTCAACCTCAGCTTCGGCAATATACCGGACCCGCCCGCCGGCTGTCCAGGCCGGGGGGGAGGGGGGAGGGGGGGGCGGGGGGGGGGGCCGGGCGCCCGGCCGGTCCGCACGTGGCGGGCGGTCGGGGAGGCGGGGGGTAAGCGGCGGGGGGGGGGCGCGTGGCGGTAACGCGGGTCCCCGGGGGACGAGCGCGAGGACGGACCGGGACTCCGGGTGATGCCGGCGCCGGGGGCCGGTCGTCGGGACCGGGGTTGGTTGGGCGAGGGCCGCCCGGGATGATGAGGGATGGACTTGACGTGCGAGGAAACTGTAGTTATCTTGTAAGTATGCGGCCGTTGAGGTTCGAATGGGATGAGGCCAAGAACACCGCCAACCACCGCAAGCACGGTGTCACGTTCGAACAGGCCAGAACGGTGTTCTGCGATCCGCGCGCCCTGTTCATGGCCGATCCGGACCACTCCGACCGGGAGGATCGCTTTGTTCTCCTCGGTCTGAGTGCTGAGCTTCAAACCCTCGTCGTGTGTCACTGCTTTCGGGGTCGCGATGTGATTCGGATCATCTCCGCCCGCAAGGCGACGCGGCGCGAGCGGGAAACCTACAACCGAAGGTGGGCAAGATGAGAAAGGAGTACGACTTCTCCAGGGCCAAGCGGAACCCGTACGCCGGGCGCCTGAAGCGGCAGGTCACGATCCGACTCGATTCGATAACGATCCAGTACTTCAAGAGCCTGGCGGAGGAGACGGGGATTCCCTATCAGACGCTGATCAATCTCTACCTGCGGGAGTGTGCGGCGACGAAGAGGAAGCCATCTCTGCGCTGGCAGACCGCGAGCTGAGGGAGACCCATGAGTCGCGTCTGCGAGCGGGCGGGGCGGGCGGGTTGTTCGAAGCCGGTCCGGTCTCCCTTCGGAGCGGCCGCCCGGTTGCCGAGTCCCGCGTGATGATGGGGCGGTGACCACGGGTCCGAGTACCGGGAAGATGTCTTTGTCCCGGGGCGTCAGGACAAGATCCTGGTTTCAGGAGCGCCGACATCATTGTGGCACCGCCCTTTTCTTGAGCGATCGGGGTGTCCGCGAGGACCCCTGCTGATATCATGATCCGGGGCCCCGGCATCCCTGCCCCGGCCTCGTCCCCCCTGGGCTGTTCATCTTGATTCCCGACCGTTGAACGATGTACAATCCCGGCCGCGGGACGAACCCCGCCAGGAGGATGCCGTGGCCCCCTCCCCCCGCCGC
>JBDRFQ010000184.1:0-9773 GCA_043818685.1 Candidatus Eiseniibacteriota bacterium | reverse complement strand
GGGAGGTTCAGGCGGTTCCACTTGAGCGAGACCGATCCCTCGACGTAGGAGCCTTGGAGGCCGTACGGATTCCCGAGCGTGGCGGGGTTCTCCGGGTCGAGCGGGTTCACGGGCCCCTCGCGGGCCGGCCTCGAGTCGCAGCCCGCCAGGAGAAGCGCCCCGAAGAGGAGGAACACCGGAACGGGCGGGCGATAGGTCCGCACGGTTGACCCCTAAAAGGAAATCCGGAGCGCGAGCGAGGACCCTCCTCCGTGCTCCGAAAACCCCGGTTGAAGCGCCACTCTTCCTCCGTCCGGATCGTCGCCGTAGGGGAAGGTCATGATCGCGTCGAGCGCCGAGAAACCGTACACCACGGCCGCCGCGAGGAGCGCGCGGTCCCGGTTCGACTCGGCGGATTCCATCCGGTCGTAGGCGTCGTCGCGCTCGGCGCGGGCCGCCGCGATCGCCTCGTCGGTCGTCGCCCGGCGGTAGGCGAGGCTCGCGTCCTCGTAGTCGTCTTTTCGCTCCTCGAAGACGCCGTCTTGGTGATACGCGTATCCGAGCATTCCGAGCTCGACGGCGAGTGTGAGAAGGGCGCGCGCCGGCCGGTCCGTGTAGTAGGCCCCCCATCCCGGAACGAGAATGCTCCGCCAGAGGGCGTCTCTCTTCCTCTTCGCGTGCAGGTAGATCACGCGGCTCTCGCCCCTTTCCGGGCGGAGCCAAACTCTCTCCTCGCGCGTCTCGTACCCGCGCTTCGAGAGGCGGATCACGTGCATCCCGTACGGGAGCGCGATCTCTCCGACGGGGAGGGTGCCGGCCGGCTCGCCGTCGATCCGGACCGAAGCGCCCGCCGTACCCCGGATGCCGAGGATCCCGGCGGAAGCGGTGGCCTCTCCGGCGTGAGAGAGAAGGGGAATACCGAGGGCGATGAGCGCGAAGAGCCAGCGCAAGGCGGACATCCTCCATGCGATCGATCGAGGGCGGATTGTAGCAGGTTGTCGCGGTACCTGTCATCAAGGTACCGGATTCCGAAACCGGATACCTATACCGCGAGGTCAACGGGCGAGGAGCATCTTGCCCGCTCGCGACCCCTCGCCGGTGGTGAGCCGGTAGAAGTAGACCCCGGACCCGGCCGGGAGCCCGGCGTTGCTCGTCCCGTCCCACACACGCTCGTGTTCCCCCGCCTCGAGCGCGCCGTTCTCGAGAACCCGCACGATCCTCCCGGCGGCGTCGTGAACGGCGAGAAGCACGGTCGAGGTGCGGGGCAGCGTGAAGCGAATGGCGGTGGACGGGTTGAACGGATTCGGCCGGTTCGCGCGGAGCGCGAGGCGGAGCGGCGGGGACTCGGCGCCGGCGAGACCGGTCTCCGCCAGCGGCCCGGCCATGTGGGCGATCGCCGCTAGGCACGCGCGCGTCACGTCCGAGCCAAAGACACCGTCGTTTCTGTCGGTCTTGTCGCAGGACTTGTGATAGCAGGGGTACAGCGAGGCCTCGCTCTCGATCGCGCAGACCGCCGCATAACCCTCCTGCTGGAACGAGACGTGATCGGATCCCCCTCCGCTGTACAGGAGTTGGGTCTCGAGGCCGGTGTACTCGGCGCAGGCGTCTCCCACGATCTGCATCAGCCACGTCCACGGAGCGCCCCCGCGGATGTCGACCCGGTACTCTGTCTCGTACCAGGCCACCATGTCGCAGTTCACCACCCCGAGGATCGAGTCGCCGCGCAGGGCGGCCTCGTGGGCGTAGTGTCTCGACCCCTGGAGTCCCTGCTCTTCGCCCGTGAAGGCGATGAAGCGGATCGTCGATCGGAACCGGTAGTCCTTCAGGATGTCCGCCGACGTGAGCACGACCGACACGCCGCTGGCGTTGTCGTTCGCGCCCGGCGCGTTGATGGTTGGGTTGAGCCCGGTGGCATCCAGATGGCCGCAGAGAATGTAGATGCGGTCGGGGGTCTCGATGCCGGGAAGCGTGGCGACGACGTTGCGCCCCGTGATCTCGAAGAAGGAGCACGTGTCGAACGCGACGTCCGTGAAGCCCATGTCGAGGAAGCGCTCGTAGACGTAGCGCTCCGCCGTGTCGCAGTCCGCGTGCGAGCTGTGACGCGAGAAGATCGTGTCGGGGAAACCGCTCACCGTGATCCCGTTCGCTCCGGCGAGGTTTCCGATCCACTGCATGTAGGACGCCGAATCGATCTGCGCGATCATCCCGTCGATGATCGCCGGAAAGACCGTGGTTCGCCCCGGATCGAAGCCGGGCGGCGCGCCGGCGATCGGCCTCCGCACCGGCCGGTCGCGGAGAGGCCTGCGATCGAACCCGGCGAGAAGCTCGCTCTCGGGAAGGGGTCCTTCCGAGGCAACGAGGAAGTTCACGCCGTCGGACCAGAGGGTCTCTCCGCCGGGCGTCGACCGCAACAGCTCCGCCAGGAGGAAGATCTCGGTCCCGGTCTCCTCTCGGACGAGCCGGAGAAGGGAGATTTCCCGGCCGGCGGGAACCGCGAGCGGGCCCTCGACGCGAAAACCGGCCCGCCGGAGGGCGGACGCCGACGGTTCATCCCCGACGATGAGAACGTCCTCAGAGTGATCGAGAACCTCGGCGCCCGCGTCCCAGGCGTCCTGGATCGCGCTTCCCCGGTCGAGGGGGGCGACCCAGAGGGACTTCTCGGCGGAGGCGATCGCGGGGAGAAGAGCGAGAGCGAGCAGGATAAGAGACACGCGGCGCTTCATCGGATCGGCTCCTTCCCTCTTGTTCTCTGTTGGGGCCCCGTGGACCGCGTCGGAGGTGCCCGCGCTCTCCCGTTGCCCTCGCGCGCCGCTACCGGATCAAGAGCATCTTTCCGGTCTTGGACTCCCTTCCGGCGGTCAATCGGTAGAAGTAGACGCCGGAGGGCGCGGACGCCCCGCCCCCGTCCTTGCCTTTCCAGACGGTTTCATGGCGTCCGGCGTTGAGCTCTTTGTCGAGCACGGTCTGCACGAGGCGGCCGGACACGTCGAAGACCGCGATCTCGGCCTCCCCGGCGGCCGGAAGCTCGAACCGGATGCGTGTCTGCGGATTGAAAGGGTTCGGCTCGTTCCCGTGAAGGACGAGTCGGAGCGGCGGGGACTCGGCGCCTGCGACTGCGGTGGGAACCGCCGGCTCGGCGAGGGCGGCGAGGGCGGCGATGCAGGCCTTCGTCACGTCCACCCCGAAGTCCGCCTTGTTCATCTCGGTCGTGTCGCAGACCTTGTGATAGCACGGGTAGAGGTCGTACTCCTTCTCGATGGCGAGAAACGCGGGGAACCCCTCGTTCTGGAAGGGAACGTGGTCCGATCCCCAGCTGTAATAGTCGAGCCGCGTCGAAAGGCCGGTGTACTCCGCGCACGCGTCCCTCATGATCTGCATGAGCCAGTCCCAGGCCGGCTCCCCCTCGATGATCAGCTTGTATTCGTTCTGGTACCACGCGACCATGTCGCAGATGACCACGCCGAGAATCGAATCCCCGTTCGCCGCCGCGTCCGCGGCGTAATGGGTGGAGCCGCGAAGCCCCTGCTCCTCGCCGGTGAACGCGATGAACCTGATCGTCGATCGGAACGAGTAGTCCTTGAGAATCTCCGCGGCCAGCAGCACCGACGCCGTTCCGCTCGCGTTGTCGTTCGCGCCCGGCGCCGACACGGTGGGGTTCTGCGAGGTGGCATCGACGTGCCCGCCCAGGATGTAGATGCGCTCGGGCGTTTCGGTCCCGGGGAGCGTCGCGATCACGTTCCGCGCGCTCGTTCCGGAGAACGTGAACGGGTCGAACTCGACGTCGTCGTACCCCATGGCGAGGAATCGCTCGTAAACGTAGCGCTCCGCCGTGTCGCACTGCGCGGTCGAGGTGTAGCGCGTCTCGATGGTGAAGGGATGGCCGCTGATCACGATCTCGTTCGACCCGGCGAGGTTCCCGATCCACTGCATGTACGATGCGGAGTCGGCGCGGTCCACGATCTGGCCGATGACGGGAGAGAACTCGGTCGCGAGCGTCTTGGCGGGGGCGCGCCGGCCGGAGACGATCGGCCTTCGGAGAGGCCTCTCGCGAAGCGCTCTTCCCGTGACGAAGCCCTCCGTCTCGGGAAGCCTCCCCGCCGACCAGACGATCGCGTTTCTCCCGGCGCTCCAGAGCAGGTGAACGGCGGGGCGCTCGTCGCCGAGGGCGCGCGCGAGGCCGGCGCCGACCGCTTCGCTCTCCTTGGATCGAACGAGGAAGAGGGCGCCGGACGAGGGGAGGCGTACCGGCCCTTCCACCGCGAACCCGGCTCGACGAAGCGCACGGGCCGAGCCCTCGTCGGCGACGAGGACCGCCTCGGGAAAGCGATCGAGGAGGAGGGCGCCCGCGCCCCACGCGTCTTCGATCGTCCGGTCGGGGGCGAGGGGGACGATCCAGATCCGGTCGGACGCGCGGGCCGCGGAGAACACGAAGAGCGAGAGGAGCGCCAAGAAGAGCGGCGAGGTTCTTTTCATCGGCAGGGGTCCCTTCATCGTCTTCAGGGGCGGAGGCCGGCCGCCTCGGAACGGTTGTCGTCCATCGGGGAGACGAAGAGCGCCCCCGGGGAAGTCCCGGAGGGGCGCGGGAGGAGCGCCGAGCTTCTAACTTCAAAGATTATAACTTGTTCCCAGGGTCGTGTCAACCCGCTTTCGGGGACGGCCGCGCGTGCCCCCGCGCCGGAACCGCGGCCTCTCGACCCGGGCCGTCCCGGCGGTTGCGTGTCCCGCCGCCATTCCCGTAAGATGGTGTTCTCATGTTCTCCGCTCCGGCGCCGCGGGCGCTTCGTCGGCAGTCACCTCCGATGCGAGGGATCCAACAATGACGAGATCGGTCTTGATCGGTGTGCTTCTCGTGTCCTTCCTCATCGCCGGGGCGGTCCTCGCCGAGGAGATCCGCTTCGCCCGCTATCCCGAGATCTCGCCCGACGGATCGCGGATCGCCTTCTCGTACGACGGCGACATCTGGACGGTCCCGTCCGCCGGGGGGGAGGCGGTTCAGGTCACGGATCACGTCGCCTACGAGGGGTACCCGGTCTGGTCGCCGGACGGCCGGCGCATCGCCTTCGCTTCGGATCGCTTCGGGAACGAGGACGTCTTCGTTGTTTCGGCGGGAGGCGGCGAGCCTGTGCGCGTGACGTTCCACTCGGGCGTCGACATCCCGTGCGACTGGACCTCGGACGGCGAGGCGATTCTCTTCCAGTCGAGGCGCGAGGGGAACGAGGATCTGTGGCTCGCCAAGCTGGACGGCGGGACTCCGATCCGCGTGAGCGGTGTTTGGCTCGAACGCGAGGCGTTCGCCGACCTGTCGAGAGACGGGAAGAAGGTCCTCTACTGCGACAACCGGTGCACGACCGGATGGTCGAGACGCTTCTTCAACTCGACCGACGCGGCGAACATTCTGATCTCCGACTTCTCGACGGGCGGGATCCGCCCGACGCCCCTCACGGACGACGCCTACCAGGATCTCTGGCCGCACTTCTCCCCGGACGGACGGGAGGTCCTCTTCGTGTCCGGGCGGGGCGGCGCGCTGAACATCTACAAGATGCCCCTCGCCGGCGGCGCCGCGGCGCCTCTCACTTCGCGCGAGAAGGACGTGCAGTGGCTCTCCCTCGCCGACGAGGTCGGCCTTCTCGCCTTCGCGTCCGGCTTCGACGTCTACACGCTCCCCCTCGAGGGCGGCGAGCCGCGCAAGGTCGAGATCCGTCTCTCGACGGAGCACAAACTGAACCCGGTCGAGGAGAAATCCTTCGCGGGCGACGTTTCCGAGTTCCGCGTCTCGCCGGACGGGAAGAAAGCGGCCCTCGTCGTCCACGGGGAGATCTTCGTCGTTCCCGCGGAGAAGGGGGGGCGGGCGCGCCGCGTCACGAACACCCCCTGGCGCGAATCCGACGTCGCCTGGCTCTCCGACTCCCGCCGGATCGTCTACGCGTCGGACAGGAACGGCACGCTCGACCTCTTCACCGCCGACACGAAGACCGGAGAGGAGACGGTCCTCGCCGCCGGCCCGGACAACGACTCGAAGCCCGCGGTCTCCCCCGACGGGGAGTGGATCGCCTTCTACAGGGGGAACCGGGAGATCCGGCGGATCAAGCCGGACGGCGGCGATTCGGAGCGGGTCGCTTCGGCGCGCTTCCTCGATCTTCGTCTCGAGCCGGGGCCCGAGTTTTCCTGGTCGCCCGACTCGCGGTGGATCGCGTACACCGCGTACGCGCCGGACTACCACACGGACATCCGCGTGCGGAACCTCGAGGACGGGACCGACACGCTCGTGAGCTACCTCGCCGCGAACAACCACAGGCCGGTCTGGTCTCCCGACTGCGAGTTCCTCTACTTCACCTCCTTCTTTCAGGAGAACGCCGATACCTACCGCGTGCGCCTCGAGGAGAAGAAGCCGAAGTTCGAGGAGGACCGCCTCGACAGCCTCTACGAGGAGAAGAAGGACGAGGAGGACGAAGAGAGCGACAAGGAAGAGAAGAAGGACAAAGACAAGAAGAAGAAAGAGGAGGAGCCGAAGCCGGTCGTGATCGATTTCGAGAACATCCTCCTTCGCGTGGAGGCCTTCCCCGATCTTGCCAATGACGAATCCGAGCCGGTCTTCGTCGAGAAGGGGAAGACGGTCGTCTTTTCCGCGAACGTGATGGGGGAGCGGAGCCACGATCTCTGGTCCTATCCGGCGGACGAGGACGCGGAGGAGAAGAAGCTCGCCCAGCTCACCACCTCCGAGAAGGCGAAGAGCGGCCTGCAGGCGGTCGAGGACGCGGTGTGGTATCTCGAGGAGGGGAGGGTGAAGTGGTACGACGTAGCGAAGGGAAAGGCCGGCGCCCTCTCCTTCGAGGCGGAGATGAAGATCGACGTCGAGGCGGACCGGCGGCAGATGTTCCAGGAAGCCTGGGCGCTTCTCGACGACCAGTTCTACGATCCCGCGTTCCACGGCGCCGATTGGGGGCGGGTGCGGAAGGAGTACGGGGCGGTGGTCACGCACGCGCGGAACACCGCGGACTTCCACACGCTCATCGAGATGATGATCGGCGAGCTGAACGCCTCCCACCTCGACATCTCCGCTCGCGGCGGCGGCGGCGGGCGGGAGACGGGCTATCTCGGGATCGACCTCGACGACTCGCTCCTCTTGGAGGGGAAGTACCGCGTGCTCTCGGTTCTCCCGGAGAGCCCCGCGTCACTCGAAGAGTCCCGCATCGAGCCCGGAGAGTATCTCCTCTCGGTGGACGGCGCGCCCCTCGGCCGCGGGACGAACCTCCACGAGCTCCTTCGCGGAAAGGTGGGGCATCGCGTCGAGGTCGAGGTCGCCGCGAATCCGGACGGGAAGGGGATGAGGACGGTCCGCATCCGCCCGATCGCCCGGTCCGCACACATCGATCTCCGGTACGACGAGTGGGAAAGGGAGCGGCGCCGCCTGGTCGACGAGTGGAGCGGGGGAAGGCTCGCCTACCTGCACATCCGCGGGATGGGCGGGGGCGATCTCGTCCGTTTCCGGCGCGAGCTGGTCACGATCGCCGAGAAGAAGGACGGGGCGGTCATCGACGTCCGCTACAACGGGGGAGGATGGATCTCCGTCCATCTCCTCTCGATCCTGAGCGGGGAGACCTGGCTTATGCGGAACTTCCGCGGGGAGCCGCTCACCTCCGAGACGAAGATGCGCTCGTACGGGTACGACAAGCCGACCGCACTCATCATCAACAATCACTCCTACTCCAACGCGGAGATCTTCGCCGAGGGATGGAGAAGGCTCGGGCTCGGGCCGATCGTCGGAATCCCGACCGCGGGGGCCGTCATCGGCACGGGGAGCTGGACGCTGATCGACGGATCCGCTTTCCGCAAGCCCTCATGGGGGGCTTACACGGTGGACGGGGAGAACCTCGAGAACAACGGGCGGGTCCCGGACCACAACGTGGTGAACTCCTACCCCGATTGGATGGGCGGGCGAGATCCCCAGCTGAAGAGGTCGGTCGACCTTCTGCTCGAGGAGCTGGGCGGGGAGAAATAGGCCTCCCCGGCGCGGCGCTATTTTCTTTCGTCGCAACAGCTTTCGCCGCTTCGGTCTTCCCTGCCGGCGGGGGGCGGGCGGCTCCAGGGGCGTGAAGACGGGCAAGCTTGAGGCATAATGGTCTTGAGTCCCGGGCTCCCCGGCCGATACTCGGACCGGGAATGCCCGATGGAGACTCTGCGAACATTCTTCACGTATCAGGTGTATGGAGTGCTGGTCTGGCTGGGAGTCTTGCCGGTCGCCGCCTACGTGATCCTGACCCTGCTGTACAGGTTCAAAGCGGGGCCGCCGAAGTCGCCCGAGGCGCGCAAGGCTCTCCTCAAAGTGCATCCTCACCTCGATCCCGAGATCCGCGGCGATACTCGCAGCTGGCTCTTCGAGGAATCCGAGGGTTCCCCCGGCGCCCGCTCCTCGTCTTTGGGTCCGCCGGGCAAGCGGTCCCGCGAGTCGGAGTCGCCGGAGCCCGTGGGAGCGAAACCTCACGGCGGATCTCGAGAAGAGGGCTAGCGCCCTCCCACCCCCGCGGCCGCAGCAGGAAACGCATCCATGATCCGGGCTAGGAGGAAGGCGAGGAGAGATCCGGGACGCGCACGCCGCGGATCTCCATGATCCGCTCGATCGCGCGGCCGACGACCGAGTCGGGGGTGGACGCGCCGCCGGTAACCCCGATCGTCTGCGGCCCCGCGGGGAGCCACCCGCGCATGAGCGCCGGCTCGCCCTCGAGGGGCTTCGCGCGGATCGCGTCTCCGCTCTCGATGCAGTCGGCGGACTCGATATGGAAGGCGGGGACGCTCCGGCTCGCAATCTCGACCAGATGCCCCGTGTTCGAGCTGTTGAATCCCCCGACGACGATCATCCGGTCGATCCCCCGGCGGAGGAGGTCCTTCACCGCCTTCTGGCGATCCTCTGTGGCGCTGCAGATCGTGTCGAAGGCGCGGAAGTGCTTCTCCAGCCCCTCCTCGCCGTAACGCTCGATCATCGCGCGGCGAAGCAGATCCTGGATCGCGCGCGATTCCGATTCGAGCATGGTGGTCTGGTTCGCGAGACCGATCTTCGAGAGGTGCTTCTCGGGGTCGAAGCCGGGGCTCGCCGCCGCTCCGAAGAGCGCGGAGAAGCGGCCGAAATCGCCCCGCACGACCCAGCCGGCGAGCTCCTCCGCCTCGCCGAGGTCACGCACGACGAGGTACTTCCCTTCCGGGTTCGCCGCGAGGACCTGCGAACAGGTGGCCGCCGTTTCCTCATGATCGTACTTGCCGTGGATCACCGATGTGAACCCGTCTTCTGCGTACCGGCGCACGCACTTCCATACGTTCAGCACGGAGCCGCAGGTCGTGTCGACGATTTCGTATCCCTTGTCGATGAGGAACGCCATCTCGGGGACGCGGGCGCCGAACGCGGGGACGAGAACCACATCGTCCGGCTCGAGCCCGCGGAAGCGCTCCTCCAGACCTCCCGTCGCCGGGAGGAAGCGGATTCCCATCTCCTCGAGATGCCGGTTCACACGGGGGTTGTGGATGATCTCTCCCGTGATCCAGAGCCGCCGCCCCGCATAACGATGCCTCGCGGCGAACGCGTACTCGACCGCGCGGTCGACCCCGTAACAGAAGCCGAACTCGGCCGCGAGCCGAATCGTCGTCTCCCCGGATCGGATTTCGAAGCCGCTTCGCCTGAGATGGTCGATGATCGGAGAGCGAAACGCCCTCGCCATCTCACGCCCCGCGAGCGCGCGGTCGCCTGGCGCGGATCGAATGTCGCGATCTCCGTCCAAGCCTCTTCTCCGTCCGGGTCGTCGCGG
>JBDRFQ010000183.1:0-3648 GCA_043818685.1 Candidatus Eiseniibacteriota bacterium | reverse complement strand
TCCCCCAGAGGACCTCGACCTCGGTGACGAACTCGCGGCGCGTCCCGCTGGACGCCTGCGTGGTGAGCGTCCGGTGCTCCGGGAGGAGGCGGACCCCGACGGTGGTCATGTAGATCGTGCCGACAACGAAGAGGATCAGGCCGAGAGGCATGAGCTCGAACATGGCGATGGGCGCCTGGCCGTGGGCCTCGGCCACCGTACTGACGAGGATGTTCGTCGAGGTGCCGATCAGGGTGCAGGTGCCGCCGAGCATGGTCGCGTAGGAGAGGGGGATGAGGATCTTGGATGGATAGAGGTGCTCCTCGCTCGCGATGCCGAGAAGGATCGGAAGGAACATGATCACGATCGGCGTGTTGTTCAGAAACATCGAGAAGACGCCGACGGAGAGCGTCGTGAGAAGAAGGAGTCTGCGGAAGTTTCCCCGCGAGAGCCCGATGAGGCGGCGCGCGATGAACCCGACCGCCCCGGTCCGGAGTATGCCCTCGCTCACGATGAAGAGCGAGGCGACCGTCAGGACCGCCCGGCTCGAGAAACCCGCGACAACCTCCTCGGGCGCGAGGACTCCCGTCAGACCGAGAACAAGCATGATCCCGATCCCGACGACATCGATCGTGAGGAGGTCGAACACGAGGCAGATCAGAGCGACGAACAGGAGCGGAATCACGACAAGCATCGGTGCGGACCTTTCTCCGCGAACCTCCCGGGTGGGGGCCCGGGACCGTTCGCCGCATCGGCCTGATGGTAATGAAACAAGCCGTGCGGTCACAAGCATTCCTTGGGCCGCTCTCCTGGAGCGGAGGCTCTCGCTTGACCGGCGCGCCCGCGGCGGAATACGATCGTGTCCTCCGGCGGCGCCTCCGGAAAGGCTCGGCGGGAGCCCGGCGGTTGTCCGCGGCGTGCCCTGTCGCTTGGAGGGCGCGGGGCGTCCGCCCGCGAAGGGAGAGGACGAAATGGTCCGCATCGCGCTCGCGCAGATCAACGTCACGGTCGGGGATATCCGGGGAAACGGGGACCGCATCGTCGAGTTCCTCAGACGGGCGGAGAGGGAGGGGGCGGACCTCGTCGCGTTTCCCGAGCTCGCGGTCTCCGGATACCCGCCGGAAGATCTCCTCCTCCGCGGGCGCTTCCTCGACGACTGCCGGGGCGAGGTGGAGCGGATCGCCGTCGAGACGCGGGGGACCGCGGCCGTCGTCGGCTTCCCCGAGCGGGCGGGAGCGGGCGCGCACAACGCGGCCGCGGTGCTCCAGAACGGCCGCGTCCTCGGCGTGTACCGCAAGAACCGCCTCCCGAACTACGGCGTGTTCGACGAGGAGCGCTACTTCCGGCCGGGCGAGAAGAGCCTCCTCCTCGACATCGAAAACGCCCGGGTGGCGGTTCACATCTGCGAAGACTCCTGGATCGTCGGGAGCCGTCCGGTGGAATGCGCCAGGGAGACGGGGGCGAACCTCATCCTCAACATCTCGGCCTCCCCCTACCACCTCGGAAAGGTGGAGATCCGGAGGCAGGTCCTCGCCGCGGCGAACGCGAAGTGCGGGACCCCCTCGTTCTACGTGAACCTCGTCGGCGGTCAGGACGAGCTGATCTTCGACGGGGGGTCCATGGTCGTCTCGGGGGGCGGAGCGATCCTCGCGATCGCCGAACGCTTCGAGGAAGATCTTCTACTCTATGATGTTGATGTTTCAAATCCAGGGGAGAGACCGCTCTCCCCGGGGGAAGAGGAGGGGTGGGAGATCGTCAGGGTCGAGCCGATCGAGAACCGTGCGGACCGCCTTCCGGTGCGGCCGCGCCCGATCCGTTCGATGGCGAGGGAGGAGGAGGTGTATCACGCGCTTCTCCTCGGCACCCGCGACTACTTCCGGAAGAACGGCTTCACGCGCGCGGTGGTCGGCATCAGCGGCGGCATCGATTCCGCCCTCGCGGCGTCGATCGCACGCGACGCGCTCGGCCCCGACAACGTGATCGGCGTCACGATGCCGGGCCGCTACACCTCGGCGGCGACGCGCGCCGACGCGGACGCGGTGGCCGACCGCCTCGGAATCGAGCTCGTCGAGATCCCGATCCAGCCGGTCGTGGAGGCCTACGGGAAGGCCCTGGGTCCTTGCTTCGCGGGAACGGAGCCGGGCGTAGCGGAGGAGAACATCCAGGCGCGGATCCGCGGGAACCTCCTGATGGCGCTCTCGAACAAGTTCGGCTGGCTCGTCTTGAACACGGGAAACAAGAGCGAGACCGCCGTCGGCTACTGCACGCTCTACGGCGACATGGCGGGGGGCCTCGCAATCCTGAAGGACGTGCCGAAGACCTTCGTCTACGCGCTCGCGGCCTGGAGGAACACCTGGCCGGACGGCCCGGCGATCCCCGCGAGCGTGATCGCGCGTCCGCCCTCGGCGGAGCTTCGCGAAGACCAGAAGGACAGCGACTCGCTCCCCGAGTACAGCGTGCTCGACCCGATTCTCGAGGCGTACGTCGAGCACGACATGAGCATCGAAGAGATCGTGGAGCGCCTCGGCGACCGGGAAACGGTGGAGCACGTGATCCGCCTAGTCGACGCGAACGAATACAAGCGCCGCCAGGCGCCCCCCGGCCTCAAGATCACCCCGAAGGCGTTCGGCAAGGACCGCCGCCTTCCGATCACGAACCGTTTTCGCTGAACCGCCCGCCGGTTCACCGCGCGTTTTGCCTGCAACAGAACGTCCGGCTCGTACGTCTACAAGGATGGAGCGCCCGGCGCCTCCCTTATGCCGTTCTTGCGAGAGCGGCCGCGCCGGGCGGCCACGCCACCCGACGAGAGGTGAACCATGTGGACCACCGAAGAGAAGATGCTCCTTCTGATCGTCTTCCTCCCCTATCTCGCCGTCTCGCTCTTCGCCCTCGGCATCGGTTAGCGGGGGGGGGGGCTCTCCCGCCGGCCGCCGATCCGCCCGGGAAACAGGGCCTTTTCTCCGTACGGCACGGGCATCCGGCCGTTCCTTGCGAGGCCGCTCCCGGTAGGCTAGGTTTCAGAGGGCGGCCGGGCGGCCACGCTCGGGGCCGACTGTTCGGATCCGGCGGACTCCGCCGAGGCGGCGGTCGAGCGATCCGCGTCGAAGCTCTCGCGAAGGACTCCTGTCAAGACCGCGTTCGGCACGCCCGTGGTGCGTGGAAAGGGGGATCGAGATGGGCTGGGCGGATAGACTCGCCGGCAGCGTGTCCACCTGGGGGGTGAGCGTCGTAGGGTCGATCGTCATCCTCATGTCGACTGGCTGATCGGAATCGGCTACGAGTCGTCGATCGAGAAGGCCGCTGAGGTCATGCGGCGGATCCTCGACGCGGATCCGCGGGTCCTCGAGGACCCTGCCCTGCAGATCGCCGTCTCCGAGCTGGCCGACTCGAGCGTGAACTTCGTGATGCGCGCCTGGGTGAAGACGGCGGACTATTGGGGAGTCAAGTTCGACCTGACCCGCAAGGTGAAGGGAGAGTTCGACGAGAACGTGATCGAGATCCCCTTCCCGCAGCAGGTCGTCCGCCACGTAAACGCGTAGACACGGTCCGCGCGGCGGCCGACGCGGTCGCCCGGCCGTCCCCCGGTCGAGATGCCCCGCCGGAAAGCCGTGACCCCCGCCGCACGGCGCGGCGGGGGTCTTCCTGCTCACGCGACGGAGGCGCGTGCAG
>JBDRFQ010000182.1:0-3059 GCA_043818685.1 Candidatus Eiseniibacteriota bacterium | reverse complement strand
AGACGCCCATGCATCCGGCGAAGAGAAGGAGGGACAGGCCGGTCAGCGGGGGCCCGAATCGCGTTCTCCGGATCACGACGCGCCCCCGATGCTCTTGCGCACCTCTTCCTCGAGGATCGCCCAGACGTGTTTCTTGATGCGGAGGATCTCGGCGCGGTCCCGATCGCGCATGTCTCTCGGGCGAGCGAGTGGAACGACGATCTCCTCGCGGATTCTCCCGGGCCTTCCGGTCATCACGAGAACGCGGTCGGCGAGAAGGACCGCTTCCTCGATGTCGTGCGTCACGTAGAGCACGAGCTTCTTGTGAGTCTCCCAGATTCGGAGAAGCTCCTCCTGAAGCACCAGCTTCGTCATCGCATCGAGAGAGCCGAAGGGCTCGTCCATGAGGAGCATGTACGGATCCGCCAGAAAGGCCCGCGCGATGCCCACTCTTTGCCTCATTCCGACCGAAAGCTCGTGCGGGTAGCTCCGGGCGAAGGAGGCAAGGCCGAACGCGGAGAGGAACGCGCGCGCTCGGTCGGTTCGCTCCCGCCTCGGGGCTCCCTGCATCTCGAGCCCGAACGCGACGTTGTCGATCACCGTCATCCACGGGAAGACCCCGTGCTCTTGGAAGGCGAGGGCGTTGAGGGGATGTCCCTCCTCGCGTCCGCGGCGGAACACGATCTCTCCCGCGGTCGGCTCGAGAAGCCCGGCCACGATCTTCAGAAGCGTGGTCTTGCCGCATCCGCTGGGGCCGACGAGGCAGACGAACTCCTCGTCTTTCACGTCGAAGCGGACCCCCCGGAGTGCGGACACCTCTCCGTTCCTTGTTACATAAACGAACCCGAGATCGTGGCAGGCGAATCCCATGACGTTCAGTCGGCCGGTTCGAGCCGCCGGCGCGCCTCCTCGATCAAGGACGGATCCCAGAACCCCTCGACCGGAACCCTCTCGTCGAGGAGACCTCCGCGGAGAGCCCATTCCTCGTACTCGAGGACGCTCTCGACGTCCATCAGGCCGCTCTTTCGGATCGGCGACCAGCAGGCGCGGCGAACCAGGTCGGGATCGAGGCCGGTTTTCCCGGCGATGATCTCGACGTTCCGGTCGGTCTTCCCCTCGTTGTACCGCCGAAGAGCCTCGAGATAGGCGGCGAGGAACCGGACTCCGGCCTCCCGGTTTCGGCGAAGAAGGGTCGGTCCGAAGAGAATGTAGCTGTGCTGAAAGCCGGGTTCGACGTCGCGGAGCCTCCTCCAAAGAACCGCGTGGCCGGAGTCCACGATCCGCGTGAGCCACGGCTCGGACGCCGTCGTGACGTCGATCGCGCCGCGCTCGAAAGCGTCGAGCTTCCCGACATACGGCACGCTGACGATCTTGACGTCCTCCGCGGTGAGGCCGGCGGCGGCGAGAAGGCAGTCGATATCGTGGTAGCTGATGTCCGTTTGCTCGGTGGCGATCACGAGACCGCGGAGCTGAGAAAGGCTGTCGAGCCTGCCCGACTCGGCGAGGGAACGCCGTGCGAGGAAGCCGCGATACGAACATCCGGTCGAGTCCACGTACCCCTTGTCCGCGACGAAACGGATCTCCGCCCCCCGCGCCATGAGGTTCAGGCAGCCGGGGTTCAGGTAGCCGGGAACCACGTCGATCCGCCCCTGCACGAGCGCGGGGAGAGCATCGCTCAGCCTGGTCATCCGAACGAGCTCCACCCGGACGCCGTGCTTTTCGAAGTACCCCTCCGCGTCGGCGATGAAGAGAGGCGCCCAGGAAAGGAACGGCATGGAGCAAACCCTGACGGGAACCGGCTCGCCCTTCTCCGGGTCCGCGGGAGAGAGGGAGGCGGCGAGGATAAGCGGAAGCGCTGCCGCGGCGATCAGGCGGACGGAAAGCACCGGGTTCATTCGTTCTCCGCCGGGCGGTTCTCGACCGGGCCGGCGTCTCCGCCCTCCGGTCCGCCGGCCGGCCCTGTCCCCTCGCGGGGGCTTCTTCTCGCAAGATGGAGGGGCATCAGCTTTCCCCGCGCGGTCCAGATCGGTTCGGCGCGCCGCACTCGCAGCGTCTTCGCCAGGCTCCAGGTCGCGCGGGCGCCGTCGGCCCCTTCGCTCCCGCGGCGGAGCCCCTCGAGCACCGCGGCGACGACCTCCTCCTCCTTCTCGATCGGGACCTTCGGGCTCACGAGGATGCTGATTCGAGTGAAGCCCCGCTCGTCCTCCTCCTCGAGAAGCTGGTAGTCGAGCGGCGAGCCGCCGAAGCGCCGGGGCAGGTCCTCTCCCAGAATGCGCTCCATGTCGCTCCCGACCAGCGTCATCCCCTCGCCGGTCAGCTTCCGGAAGCTCCGGATGTGGCGGATGTGCTCGGTGAACCCGTAACGCTCGAGAAGGCAGCCGCAGGAGCGCGTCTCGACCGTCCCGTAGTCGTCGCTCTCGACGTTGAGGAGGATCTTGCTCGCCGAGGGGAGGAGCGATGTGAAGAGGAAGGCGTCCACCTCGATGTCGGTGCCGGGCACCTTGCGGCGGTGCTGGATGAGGGCGAGGTGATCGCGCATGAAGTGCTGGTCGTTGCAGTCGGCCGGGTTCGCGCAGGAGAAGCCGACCGGCCCCGCCTCCGAGAAGTAGTAGGTCGGCACGACGCGCGCGCCGGTTCGCCGTATGGTGGCGACCTTCGCCTCCGTCGGCGGCTCGCCGCCTCCGGAGAAGACGGCGCCCGTGAGATCGATCCCCTCCTCCTCGGCGGCGATCGCCACCCGGAGGGCCATGCTCGCGTAGGCGCCCAGCAGGCATCCTCCTTCCTTTCGCACCGTCTCCGCCATCCAGCGCGCGATGAGGCCCGCCTCCTCGAAGGGGACCGGTTCCGGGCGGGGATACGGGATTCCGCAGAGACGCCCCACGCGCAGCATGTACTCGGTGGCGAGACGGTACTTCAGCGGAACCCGGCGATCCGTGCTCTGCACCGGGGAGAACCACCGCCGGGGCACGTTTCCCATCCTCGCGCCGCTGAGAAGGTTGCAGACGGCGACGATGTTGGGGAGCCCGCCGCGCCAGATTCCGCAGGGCATGCGAAGCGTGCCCTGCGCCTCGTGAGCGAGC